>JAWVFY010000108.1:0-7170 GCA_033855575.1 Solirubrobacteraceae bacterium | reverse complement strand
ACTTCAACAACGTCGGCGCGATCGAGGTCAATGCCTTCCAGTCGGCGGCCGAGGTCTGCATGCAGAAGTCGATCCGCGAGGGCTTCGGGCTGACGGTCAGGCCGAACCCCTCGCGCGTGGACTTCTGGATCAGGACGTCGGAATGCGACTGGAAGGCGTTGACCTCGATCGCCCCGACGTTGTTGAAGTTGTTGAGGATGTGGATGTCCGGGTCGCCGCCGGCGTGCTCGATGGTCGAGTTGAAGAAGTCCCAGCCCTCGGGGTCGTCGGAGGCCATCGAGCCGACGAGCGCCAGCTGGACGTTGGGGATGTGCTCGCGCACCAGGCGGTAGGCGTCGATGACCCCGAGCGGGTCCTTCCACGGGTCGAAGCGCGAGACCTGGCACATCAGGGGCCGGTCGACGTCGATGCCGAACTGGTCGCAGACGTAGGAGGCGTCCTCGGGCGAGAGCGCCATGTTCTTGGGGGCCAGCGGGTCGATCGCCGGCGGGACGATGTTGATCGTGCCGCCCATGCCCGCGGGCACGTAGGACTCCATGTGGAACAACGACTGCGGGTAGTCCTTGATCGAGGGCAGCAGTCGCTTGATCGTCGCCGGGTTGGGCGTCGAGAGGTCGATGTGGCAGCGCCACACCCAGCCGTCGGCCTTCTCGGGGACCAGCGTGTGCATCGCCGCGGGCTGCGGGTCGTGGACGAGGCACACGTCCCAGCCGCCCGACAGCTCGCGCGCGTTCATCTCGTTGTAGGACTCCCACGTCGCCCACTGCTCGGGCGTGAGGTCGTGGGGCGCGCCCTGGAGGGCGTTGTGCATCAGCTTGGTCGCGTTGAAGAACTCCTCGCGGCCGTAGATGACCTGCCACTCGCAGTCCAGCCCGACGTCCTTCATGAGTGGGACCAGCGTGTAGAGGATCTCGCTGACGCCGCCGCCGAACGCGGTGGCCGACAGCTGGAGCACGCGCTTGCCCTGCAGCGGCTCGGCCAGGGTGCGGATCTCCTCGATCAGGTCCCGGCCGACGATGTGCGTGTAGTCGGCGAGGGTCTTCGTGCCGACGGCGACGGGCTGGAGCACGCGCGAAACCTATAGGCGAGGTCGGCCGCGGCGGCTTACGGTGTCGACGGCCGGCTGGTGAGCCTGACCGTGACCGTGCGGCGCGCCTTCCCGCGGACGACGTCGAGCTTGGTGACCTGTCCCGGGTGATAGGCCGACAGGATCCGGCCGAGGTCGTCCTCCAGGCGGACGGGCGTCCCGTCGACGGCCACGATCACGTCGGAGTCGCGGGGCACGCTGTCGCCCTGGAAGCGGATCATGTTGTGCCCGGCGCGCAGCCCCGCCTTGTCGGCCGGCCCGCCGCGGACGACCTGAGCGACGATCGCGCCGTGGTCGACGGCCAGGCCCAGCTTCTGGGCGAGCTGGGGGTACAGCGACGAGCTTGACACGCCGAGGTAGGCGTAGGTGACGTGCCCGGTGGCGCGCAGCTGGGTCAGCGAGCGCCGGACGCTGTCGATGGGCAGCGCGAAGCCGACGCCGCTGTTGTCCCCCGACGAGCTGTTGATCTGGGAGTTGATGCCGAGCACGGCCCCGCCGGCGTCGACCAGCGGGCCACCCGAGTTGCCGTGGTTGATCGCGGCGTCGGTCTGGATGGCGCCCGAGATCTGAAAGCGCGTCAGCGAGTCGATGGTGCGATCGGTCGCCGAGATGATCCCGGTCGACATCGAGCCCTCCTCGCCGAACGGGCTGCCGATCGCGGCGACGGGCGCGCCGACCCTGAGGCTCGCGCTTGAGCCGAGCCTGAGCGGCCGCAGCGTCAGGCCCGACGGGTCGACCTTGAGCAGCGCCACGTCCTCGTTGGGGTCGAAGCCGACGATCTTCGCCTCGACCTGGTTGCGGTCGGGGAAGCGGACGAACACCTGGGCGACCTTGTGGATCGACGCACCCGAGCCGACGGTCACCACGTGCGCGTTGGTGGCGATCTCTCCGTTGCCGTCGATGACGAAGCCCGATCCCTCCGCGCCGCGGCCCGACAGCGAATCGTTGGCGCTGTAGAGGCTGACCACCGTGACGACGCCGGGGCCGTCCTTGGCGTAGATGGCCTGCGTGTCAAAGCCCGGGGAGCTCGCGGCGGCCGCGGTGGCCGAGGTGCTGGGGCTGTCGACGACGGCCACCGTCTTGTCGACCGTCACCGTGGACGTCGAGCCGCTCGAGCCGCAGCCGGCCAGCGCGACGAGCAGTGCCACGGGGGCCGCGGCGGCCAGCGCGGTGCGCCTCACGCCGGCACCTCGAGCGTGAAGGTGGTCGTCCCGCCGCCGGTGCGGACCTGCAGCGTGCCGGCCATGCGCTCGGCCATCTCGCGCGCGATGGCCAGCCCCAGGCCGGATCCCTGGGCGTCGTCGGAGGTGTAGAACGGATCGAAGATGTGGGGCAGAGCGGTGCGGTGGATGCCGCCGCCGAAGTCCTGGACGGAGAGGCGCAGGCGCGGGCTCTCGTCGGTCGTGCGGGCGGCGCTCACGACCAGCGGTGTGCCCACGCGCGTATGGGTCAACGCGTTGTCGATGAGGATTCTCAGGATCTGCGCCACCCGCTCAGGATCGCAGGTCGCCCGCATCGGCTCGAACGCCAGGCGTAGCTCGAGATGTGAGTCGTGGTGGGCCAGCGCCGGCGCGAACTCGGCGGTGACGGCGCGCGCCAGCACCCCGACGTCGGTCGGCTCGGGGCGCAGGTCGAGCGAGCCGGCCTCCAGCTTGGACAGGTCGAGCAGGTCGGTGGCCAGCTTCTGCAGGCGGTCGACCTGGGAGCGCAGCTGCTCGAGGAACTGAGCCCGCGTGGCGTCGTCGAGCTCCTCGTCGGCCAGCAGCTCGAGGAAGCCGCCGAGCGAGAAGATCGGCGTGCGCAGCTCGTGCGAGGCCGTGGCGATGAAGCGGCTGCGGGCCTCGTCGAGCTGGGCGAGCTGCCCGCGCATGTCGTCGAGCTCGCGGGCGAGCTGGCCGAGCTCGTCGGAGCTCTGCATGGCGAACGACGCGGTGAAGTCGCCGGCGGCCACCGCGCGCGCCGTGCGCCGCAGGCGCTCCACGCGATGGCCGAACCAGCGAGCCAGCGCGAGGGCGGCCAGCAGCGCGACGCCGAGGCCGATCGCGCCGGCGACGAGGATCCGGCGGCGCACCAGCGCCACGTTGGACTCGACGTCGTCGAGCGGCTTGGACAGGACGAGGGCGAAGCCGACCTCGCGATGGTCGCCGTGGTCGCGGAAGAAGAGCGGCACCGCGGCCTCGCCCACCCGGCCGGTGTCCCCGGCCTCGGAGTCGGTCATCACCCGCCCGCTCTGCGCGGCGCGGACGGCGACGGGGAACTGCAGGTCGATCGTCACCTCGCTCGTCGAGTCCGACCGCGGCGTGGCCTGCAGCGCGTCCGCCACCCGGTTGATGCCCAGCAGCGTGACGCGCGCACCCGACTCGTCGGCGATCTTGCGCACGAGCTGGTCGACGACCTTGACGTCGACGTCGGTGGCCACGGTCCGCTGCAGCACCGGCGCGTAGCTGCGCGCCTGGCCCGCCAGCGTCTTGAGCTCCTCGCCGCGCAGGCTCGAGCTCAGCGGGGGGATCGTGTAGAGGTAGACGACGCCGATCGCCGCCGCCACGATGGCCAGCAGCAGGCCGGCCAGCCGGACCGTCAGCGAGCGCACGCGGGCCCGGTCCCCGGGCCTGTCATTCCGTGTCGCGGAAGCGGTAGCCCACACCGCGGACCGTGAAGAGGTACTCGGGCTCCTTCGGATCGACCTCGAGCTTCTCGCGCAGGTGGCGGATGTGGACGTCGATCGTGCGGGGATCGCGGAATGCGGAGTCGCCCCAGATCCGCGTGAGCAGCATCTCGCGCGTGAAGACCCGGCCGGGGTTGTGGGCCAGCGCGGTGAGGATCTCGAACTCGACGAACGTCAGCCGGATGTCGTCGCCGCGGGCGGTGACCGTGCGCTTGCCCGGGTCGATGCGCAGCTGACCCACCTGCAGCGGCTCGTCCTCGGGCAGCTGCTCGCGATCGCGGTTCATGCCGGCGCGCCGCAGCGCCGCCCGCACCCGGCTGCGGAACTCGCGCAGGCTGAATGGCTTGGTGATGTAGTCGTCGGCGCCGAGTTCGAGCCCGAGGACCTTGTCGATCTCCTCGGCCTTGGCGGTGAGCATGATGATCGGCACGGTGCTGCGCGCCCGCAGCCGCTTGCACACCTCGAGCCCGTCGAGCTTGGGCATCATCACGTCGAGGACGACGAGGTCGAACGTCTGCTCGGAGAACCGCGCCAGCGCCTCGCGCCCGTCGGTTGCCTGCACCACGTCGTAGCCGTCCTTGCGCAGCGGGAACGACAGCAGGGTCTGCAGGGACTGCTCGTCGTCGACCAGAAGGATCCGGGGTGGGCGATCAACCATCGTCGGTAGTGTGGCGCAAGGTGCTCGACCCGCGGTTGTACCGGGCTGCTTTCGTCCCGCTCCTGCTCGTGCTGGTGGTCGCCGCCTTCTCGCTCGTGGACCGGCCGCGGCCGCTCCAGACCACCCTCGCACCCGACGCGTTCGACGGCACTCGCGCCCTCGCGACGCTGCAGGGCCTGGCCGCACAGGCCCCGGTCCGGCGCCCAGGTGACGCCGGCGATCAGCGCCTGGCGCGCGTGGTCGAGAAGGCCTTCCGCTCGGCCTTCTGCCCGCACACCGGGGTGGCGTCGGCGTGCTCGGCCGTCAGCGTGCGCGACATCAGCGGGCACACGATCGACGGGGAGCGCGACCTCGAGACCGTCGTGGCGACGCGGCTGGGCCGGCCCGGCCCAGGGATCGTCGTCATCGCCCACCGTGACGCCGCGGGCCGCGGTGCACAGGCCGAGCTCTCCGGCACCGCTGCGCTGCTCGAGCTGGCCCGGGTGTTCTCCGGCCGGAGCACGCGGCGGACCCTGACCCTGGTGTCGACGAGCGGCGGCAGCGGCGGTGCGGCCGGCGCCGCGCAGCTGGCCGGCGCGCTCCCCACCGGCGACCCGCATCCCGACGCGGTGCTGGTGCTGGGGGACGTGGCGTCGCTGCACGCGCGCCACCCGTGGGTGCAGCCGTGGTCGACCGGCGCGAGCCTGGCGCCCGTCCAGCTCCGTCGCACGGTGGAGACCGCGCTCCGGCAGGAGGCCGGCGGCGACGGCGGGGCCCGGGCGATCACTCAGCTGGCGCGGCTGGCGTTCCCGTTCGGCCTCGGCGAAGAGGCGCCGTTCAACGACGCGGGGATCCCCGCGGTCGAGCTGCAGGCCAGCGGCGAGCGCGGGCCGCCCGCGAGCGCGCCGGTGTCGGCTGCCCGGCTGCGCGGCTTCGGCCGCGGGGCGCTTCGCGCGATCGATGCGCTCGACGCCGGCCCCGGCCTGCGCGACGGCCCCAGCGCGCAGGTGCTGGTGCTCAACAAAGTGCTGCCGCCGTGGGTCGTTCGGCTGCTCGTAGGGGTACTGCTCCTGCCGATGCTCGTCGCGGCGATCGATGGCCTGGCGCGCGTGCGCCGCCGCAAGGCGATGGTGGCGCCGTGGCTGCGCTGGCTGACCGGGCTCGGGCTGCCGTTCCTGGCGGCCGTGCTCGTGGCTCGCCTGCTCGGGCTGACCGGTCTGCTGGCCGACGCGCCGGGCGAGGCGGTGGCGGCGGGCCGGGTTCCCGTCGACGGCGTCGCGCTCGCCTTCGTGATCCTGGTCTTCGTACTGGGAGTGGTGGCGGTCCGGCCGCTGCACCGGCGCCTGGCCGTGCAGGCCGATCCCCACGACGGCGGCGGCCCCGCGGCCCTGACTCTGACAACGACGGCGCTGGCCGTCGTCGTCTGGCTGATCAATCCGTTCGCGGCGGCCGTGCTCGTCGCGCCGGCGCACCTGTGGATGCTGGCGACGGTTCCCGAGACCCGTCCGCGGCGGCCGATCGCGGTGGCCCTGGTGGTGCTCGCGCTGGCGCCGGCTGCGCTGGTGCTGGCCGTGTTCGCGGCGGCCACCGGCGCGTCACTGCCGGTGTTGCCCTGGACGCTGCTGCTGCTCGTCGCCGGCGGCCAGCTGGGCCCGCTGTCGCTGCTCGCCCTCTGCGTGCTGGGAGCGTGCGCCGTCGGGGCGCTTCGGCTCGCGCTGCGACCGCCCGCGCAGGACGCCGCCCCCGCGTCCGCCCAATCGGTACGCGGGCCGCTCGGCTACGCGGGGCCCGGCTCCCTGGGCGGCACGGACTCGGCCATGCGGGTGCGGCGATGAGGCGCGCGCTGCGGGCCCTGTCGACGATCCTGATCGCCGCCGGCCTGCTGCTGCTCGCCGACGCCGTGCTGACGATCGTCTGGCAGGAGCCCGTCTCGGCCTTCTTCGCCCAGCAGGACCAGAACCGGCTGTCGCGGCAGCTCAAGACGCTGCAGAAGGCGCCCCCGACCGGCCTCGAGCAGCGCGCGCTCGGGGTGCTGCACGACACCAACCAGCGGATCGCCTTCCTGGCCCGGACCCTGCGCCGGCGCACGCCGGAGGGCGGCCCGGTCGGCCGGATTCGGATCCCCAAGATCGGCGCGAGCTTCGTCGTGGTCAACGGCACGGCCCACGACGACCTGACCAAAGGCCCGGGCGTCTACCCGCAGACGCCGTTTCCCGGGGTCCCGGGAACGACGGCGATCGCCGGGCACCGCACGACGTACCTGGCCCCGTTTCGCCACATCGACCAGCTGAAGATCGGCGACCCGATCGTCATCGAGATGCCCTACGGCCGGTTCACCTACCACGTCGAGAAGCACCTGATCGTCAATCCCGAGGCGGTCTGGGTCATCCACCGCGTCGGCCACGACCGGCTCGTGCTGTCGGCCTGCAACCCGCTCTACAGCGCCGCCCAGCGGATCATCGTCTTCGCGCGGTTGGTGCGCGTGCAGCCGCTCGGAGCGGCCCTGCGGGGCGCGGGTGTCCAGACACTTGTCAAGAAAGCTCCGGGACTGCCCGCCGCCGGCCGATGATCGGAGAAGATGCCGGCGACCGGACCCGACCGAGGCCGACCGTGAGCGAACCGACCATGGATCTCCAACACCTCAAGAGCCAGATCGACCGCGACGAGTACGCCGTCGATCCGCACGCCGTGGCCGACGCCATCCTGGCGATGCTCGGCCGCGTGGATCGTCCGCGCCCCGGCTCCTAAGAACGACCGCTAGACCGCGTGCTCGAAGCCGGC
>JAWVFY010000107.1:0-9282 GCA_033855575.1 Solirubrobacteraceae bacterium | reverse complement strand
TGGTGAACGCCGTGACCGTGTTCGAGTGCTCCCCCACGAAGGGCAGCGACTTCTTCGGAAGATCCGTCCCCGCCGATGCCGTCAGCAGCAGTGCCGAGCCGTCGACATTGGGCTCGTAGAGAACGCTCAAGGAGCCATCGCTGACCCGCAGGAGGGCGCGACAGATGATCGGCCGCGACCCTGCGGCGTCGGTGACCTCGGAGAGCTCATGGGCGGCGGCGAGCAGCTGGCCCATCTGGTCGATCCGCCGCTGGAGCTGCCCGGCCAGCTGGGACACCAGGAGACCCGACGCCGCGACCGTGCCCACCACGAGCAGCCAATGCTCGGTCGCCGAACTCCCAGCTGCGCCGATGATCAGCTCCGCGCCGAACAGGAGAGCAATCAGCACAACCTGCACGACCGCGGCGCTCAGCACCAGGAAGTAGAAGCTCCAGAGCCCGACCCAGATGAAGAAGTACGCGTAGGGTCCGGCACCGTCGTGGCGGGAATAGAGCAGGGTGCAGATCAGCACCGTCCCCAGGGCAGGAACCAGCTGGTAGGCCCACAGAGGGAGCCGCCGGCCGAACCGCAGCAGCCCCAGACCGACCAGGGCCGCAACGCCGAGCGTGACGGCGAGTGCCGTTTCGTCGGCCTCGCTGCCGGTGAACAGCGCCAGCGACACGAACCCGAGGGCGGATCCCGTCAGGTACAGCGAGCCCGCCGCTCGAGCCCGCAGGCGATCCGAACGCCCCCGCGTCAGGACCCCCCAGCTCTGGGGCGACGCGTCTTCGCCAGACGATCTGCCCCAGGCAATCACGGGGGTGACTCTGACACACGCCGCGCCCGATGTGACAACAGTGTTACCGGGCAACACGTTCGTCAGACGAGGCGGCAGGCACCGAGTGGACCACCCCGCGCGTGTGCCGCCGCCGATCCGGGCGGCGGCACACGCTGTGGGCTACTGGGGGACCACCTCGAACGTCAGGTTGTCGCCGTGCTGCTGGGTGTAAAACCAGCGCCAGTGGCCGTCGCTCCAGTTGGGCTTCTTGGCGCCCAGGACGCCGCCCGTGCCGGGGTCGCCGTCGGAGACGTGCGCTCCGGTGATCTCGTTGTCGCCGTCGTTCTTGCCGAAACCGCCGTTGGCCGAGTCGAGCGTGGCCGACGGATCGCGGCCCTCCGCCAGCCAGCGCGGCGGGTTGGCGGTCCCGGCGTAGTCCGCGCGCGAGGCGTCGAACACGTAACCCGAGTCGAGCGCGTTGCGTTGCGAGTGCAACGTGTCGCCGGCGTCCTCGACCGCCGTGAGCAGGTTGGCGGTGAGGAACGTGATGTTGTCCAGCCCCGTCACCGTCCTGTTGCCGCGGAAGAACAGCGACAGCCGCCCGCTGTCCGCCGACGGGCCGCTCTGGACGAGGCGGAACACGCCGCCCCAGCCACCCGAACCGCCCGCGCCGGTCGACGGATCGCCGTTCTCCGCGCTCCTTGCGTCAGTGTCGCCCGTCTCGGTGAAGAAGAACTGCTGGAACTTCGTCCCAGGCCGGAACACCCCGTTCTCGGGCCGCTTGAACGGCGTCGCCCCCGCCGCGCGCGCAAGCGGGTTGGCGACGTACGGCGCGGTCCCGTCCACTGCTGTGTCGTGAATCGTCACCCAACGCGTGTCGAAGCTGTTGCCGTAGGCGTGCAGCGCCAGCTGCTCGGCACCGTTGAGCGCGTTCTGGGAGGCGAACGTGATCGGCTGGCCCTGGGCGTCGAGCACCTGCAGCGCCTGGAGCTTGCCGTCGGCCAGGTCACCGGGCGTGGCCGGCACGTAGCGGTAGATGTAGCTGTTGGGCGCCTTGGCGACCGTGTTGGGCTTGTTCGAGCCGCCGATGTCCTCGACGATCCAGAGGTTGCCGTCACCGTCGTCCTGGATGCCCTCGTAGCCGCCGCGGCCGAGTGCGCCCGAGACGTCGTGGACGACCGACGGGTAACCGGGCGTCGCCGCGTAGGTCGGCGCGCCGGTGTTCTCGGTGGTCAGCAGGATCCGCTGCGCCCATGGGTCCCAGGTCGAGCCGTCGATCGGGGCCAGCGGGTGGCCCTGGTCGTCCTGGGTGGCCATCAGCGTGACGCGGTGCGCGGTGTCGGCCTGAAGGTTGATCCGCGTCAGGTAACCCTGCTTGGGCGACCCGGCGCCGTTCTCGTGGCCCTGGAAGAGGAACTGCGTGCCGTAGTCGTAGGTCGAGCTCGCGCCGGGCAGCCCGTTCTTGAAGACGAGGTAGGTGTTCTTGTCGGGCTCGGTCTTCTGCGCCTCCGCCGGGCTCGACAGGTTCGCCGGCACCATCTGCGGCACCGCCGGGTTGTCCGGGCTCGGCGTGTCGTTCTCGTAGCCGTAGTTGGTCACGATCCCGCTGGGGTTCTCCACAGCGTTGGCTCCTGCCGCGACGATCCGCTGCGTGAGCCCCCCGGCCAGCACCGACGACGGGGCGTAACCGGCTGCCTTGGTGTTCGCGCTCGGGACCGGTGTGATGGCCGGGCCGTCGCCTGGATCGGCAAGGACCGTCCCCGCCACGACGCCGGCCGCGATCGCGGCTCCTGCCAGGACCCTCAGGTCTCGTCTCATCTTCTTGCCTCCGATTGGTTTGGTCGGCCGGAATCCTCGACGGCGTCAGCTCGGAAGTCGTGACCCGGCCGTGAACGAGGCGTCAACAAACGGAGAACGGAGGCCCCGCTCTCAGCAGGCTCTCAGCCGCCCTTAAGGCGACTCCGACCACTTATGCGCACGCTGGTGTCCATGTCGAGCGAAGAGATGGCCGCCGTGCGCTCGTTGCCCGCGCCGCGCATGGCCCGTCGGGCTGCACGGCGCCGGCCTCCGGCGGCGAACCCGGCCGCGGCCAACGCGCTGGCGACCGCCGCGGGCGCCGGGCTGGCTCTCACCGTGATGCTGACGTTGGCGACCCAGAGCTTCGGTGCGCTCGGCGGACCCGGCGAGGCGCTGATCTTCGGCGGCCGGATCACCGGGATGGTGGCCGCGTACTCGATGCTGGTTCTGGTCCTGCTCGTCGCCCGTCTGCCGGTCATCGAGCGGGCGGCCGGCCAGGACAAGCTGGTCGCCTGGCATCGCAAGCTGGGGCCCTGGCCGCTGTATCTGATCACCGCCCACGGCCTGCTGATCACGCTCGGCTACGCCGCGCAGGCCCGGACCGGCGCGCTGGCGGAGTTCTGGACGCTGCTGACCACCTACCCCGGAGTGCTGGCCGGCACCGCCGGCTTCGCGCTGCTGATCACCGCCGGCGTCGCCTCCTACCGGCGCGTGCGCCGCAGGATGGCCTACGAGACCTGGTGGTCGGTGCACCTCTACACCTACCTGGCGCTGTTCCTCGCCTTCTCGCACCAGACGGCCACCGGCCAGCCGTTCGTCGGCCATCCCACGGCGCGCGCGGTGTGGACGGCGATGTGGGTCGCCGGGGCCGGGCTGGTGCTCGTCTACCGCGTCGGGTTGCCCGTGCTGCGCACCCTGCGTCACATGCCGGTCGTCGAATCGGTGCACGCCGACGCCCCAGGCGTCGCCACCGTCACCGTGCGCGGGCGCGCGCTGCACCGGCTCCCGACCGCCGGCGGGCAGTTCCTGCAGTGGCGCGTGCTCAAGCCTGGCCTGTGGTGGCACGCGCACCCGTACTCGATCTCGAGCGTCCCGGCTGCCGGGCGGATGCAGCTCACGGTCAAGGACCTCGGCGATCACAGCGGCACGATGGCGCGGCTCGCGCCCGGCACGCGCCTGGCCATCGAAGGCCCCTACGGGCGCTTCACCCAGGACGCACGGGCCGGCGATGCCGTGGCCCTCGTCGGCGCCGGCGTGGGGATCGCCCCGATCAAGTCCCTGCTCGAGGACCTCCCCCACGGCGTCGACGCCACGGTCGTCCTGCGCGGGCCCAGCGAGGACGAGATCGTCCTGCGCGACGCCATCCGCCGGCTGTGCGCCGAACGCGGCGCCCGGCTGCACGAGCTGGCCGGAAGCCGCCGCGAGGTCCGGCTCGACCGCCGGCCGCTCGCGCGGCTGATCCCCGATCTGCACGATCGCGACGTGTACATCTGCGGCCCGCACGGGTTCATCGAGGACGTCACGGCCGCCGCGATCGGCGCCGGCGCCGCGCCCGAGCGCGTCCACAGCGAGAGGTTCGACTTCTGATGGCCCGTGCTCCCTACGTCCTGGGCGTGACCGCGGCCGCGACGGCGGCGCTCGTGGCCTTCCACCCGCACAGCGCTGCGATCACCACCACCGTGCCGACGGCCGGCTCCACCGCGTCGTCGACGACGAGCACGTCAACCAAGGGCAACAAGACCTTCGACGGCGCGGTCGAGAGCAACCAGTACGGCAACGTGCAGGTCCGCATCACCGTCGCCGGCGGCAAGATCGTCGACGTCAGCGCCGAGCAGCTTCCGCAGGGCGATCCGCGGTCCGCGCAGATCAGCAGCTACGCGGAGCCCCAGCTGCGCCAGGAGGCGCTCACCGCCCAGAGCGCCTCCATCAACACGGTGTCCGGCGCCAGCTACACCAGCGCCGGCTACCAGGCCTCGCTGCAGTCGGCGATCGCCAAGGCGAACCTCTAGCTCACCGGTGTCGCCTGTACAGGCGGTCGGTGGTGATCGCCTTGCCGGTGGGCTTGCCGACGAAGCGCGTGTGGAGGATGAGGCCGGCCGTCGGGTGGCGGTTGAGCAGCCGGCGGACCGAGGTGCTCAGCCTGATGACCACGGTCTTCAGGCCGGCTGACGTGAACGTCTTCGTGGTGGTCGTCAGCACGACGCGCTTGTGCTGGACGACCAGCTCGAGGTGGTACGTGACGGTCCCGGGCTCGACGAAGGTGTCCCCCACCTTCATCTGCGCGGTCCTGCGCGTGACGATCGTCTTCAGCGGCATGCGGAGGTCGACCTTCTCGATCGCGTCGACGAAGGCGCCGAGGTCCGCCGCCGACGGACCGGCGTTCGACGGTGCCGGGGTCGTCGCGCTGCCACCGCCGGCGCCCGACGTGTCGGTGCCCGTGGACGTACCGGAGCCCGTCGCCGTGCTCGGCTCGACCGGCGCGGTCACCGGCGAGACGTAGCCGATCTCGCCCGGGTGGCAGTTGTAGGGCGCGTAGTACACGCTGCCCGCGATGCACCGGAACACGGCCGGGTTGTAGACGCTCGGCGCGACGTGGGCATCCGTGTAGACGATGTTGCCCTCGGTCGTGTTCTGCGTGATCGACTGCTGGGTCTGGGTGTTGAGCTGCTGCTCCATCCCGTAGGCGATCTTCAGCAGCGTGGACTCGCTGTCCGGGGCGCCGATCAGCGCGACCCCGTACGGATCGTGGTTCGGGGCGAAGCCCGGCTGCCCGAAGTTGCTGTTGCTGGTGAACGTGAACTGGTAGCCCGACTGCATCTCCAGTACCGGGTAGCCGGCCTTGTCGGCGTAGCCGACCACGGGGCTGCTGGCCGGGACCAGCAGCGCGTCGACGCCGACGAGCGGGATGTCAGAGGCGTAGTCCGTGCGGCTCGTGGTCACGTCGGACGAGCTCGGGTCCGCCGCGTTGAGCGCCGCGCACAACTGGCTGGGCAGCTGTGCGGTCGTCGAGTTGCACGGGCTGACCGTCCCGCCGGTGACGCCCGTCGACGAGTACTTCAGACCCTCCGTCGCGTGGTTGACGACGTAGTTGACCACGTCGCTGAGGCTGCCCGAGGCGCCCGAGTGTCCCGCCGCCAGGTAGGCGTTGAGGTCGCGCTTGAACTCGGGCGCCAGCACGCTGGCGTCCGAGCCCCCCGCCGGAGTGATGTCCGGGACGGTCTTGGTCGACGTCGTGCCGCCCGCCGCCGTGACCGCGGAGACCGCGTCGTTGTAGCCCGGGGTGTTCGGGACGCCGAGGTTGGTGTTCGAGGGGCTCTGGGCGGTGGTCGACAGGATCCCCACCGAGTAGGCGCTCAGGTCCGTCGAGAGCCCCGACGCGTAGTCCGGCGGAGTCGCGGCGCTCGCGACCTGCTCGCTGTCTGAGGTGTCGATGCCGGCCAGGACGTTCATCTCCTGGGCGAGCCCGGTGATGGTCCTGGCCATCGGCGTCGGGGAGTCCTGCGCCTTGGCCACGCCCAGCACGCCGACACGGCTGATCCGCCCGACCGTCGGCTTGAGGGCGTCGACGCCCATCACGCTCGCCGGAAGGATCGCGTCAGCCGAGAACTCCGCCGGCTGGCTCGTGGTGGAGCGGGTGGTGTTGTTGGTGGTCGAGGTGATCGCCCCGTTCTGCTGGGTCTGCAGGCCGATCGTGGCCGCCGCGAGGCCCGACGAGAGCGCCGAGGCCGAGCCGGCCGACGAGCCCGCGGGGGTCTTGTCGGTGTCGTAGGAGTCGAGCACCTGGCCGCCGAGCGAGGAGTAGCCCTGCGTGATGTTGGTGTCGAAGAAGTTGTTGAACTCGGTGACGTTCGTCTTGCCCAGGATCACCGCGCCTGCGTGCTTGAGCTTGGTGACCACGACCGAGTTGGCGTCGGGCCGGTTGCTCTGCAGCGCGATCGAGCCGGCGCTGGTCGTCATGCCGGCGACGTCGTAGGCGTCGTCGAGCAGCACCGGGATGCCGAGCATCGTGCCGGTGCGGCCGGCCGCCCGTGCGTCGTCGGCGGCGCGCGCCTCGGCCAGGGCGTCGGCGTTCAGCGACCGGACCGCCTGGAGTCCGGGCCCCTGGGCGTTGGTCAGCGCGATGCGGTTGAGGTAGGCCTTGGTCAGCGCGACCGAGGTCAGCGTGCCGGCCGCCATCCGCGACTGCAGGTCAGAGATCGAGGCGGTCTCCAGCTTGAAGCCGAGGTCGGGCGTGTCGGTCGTGCCCGCCGCGTTGGAGGCGGTCTCGTAGTTGGGGTTGCAGCTGCCGCGCGACGCGAAGGGCGCGGGAACGGCGAGGTGCGCGCAGCGGTACATGCTGGGGTTGAGCTGCTCGGCGGGCTGGCGCAGCCCGGTCGCCTGCTCGAGGACGTAGCCGATGCCGATCAGGTTGCGCTCGCTGTAGGCGGGGCCGAAGATGCTGGCGTTCAGCGCGCGACGCTGTGTCGCCGAGTACCCCATCGGGATCGTGATCTGCGGGTAACCCGCCTGCGGCGCGTTCGACATGCTGCCGAGCACCCCGACCACGTCGTCGGAGGGGTCGCTGGGCGTACCGCCGTTGAAGACCGCGTCGAAGTTCGCGTGCACGTTCTGCTTGGCCGTCGCCAGGCTGGCCCGCCAGTTGGTCAGGGCGCTGCCGGTGTCGTCGGTCTGCTCGTTGATCCAGTGCTGGTAGTTGCCGAACTTCTCGGCCAGGAACGGGTTGGCGTTGTTGTCGGCGACCTCGTCGGCCATGCTCTTGATCGGCGCGTCGGGACCGAGGTGGGCGTAGTAGCCGTCGATGGTCTTGTGGACCTCGATGCTCTGGATGCCCGGATAGCTCGGGCTCAGCGTCGCCTGCGTGACGTGGACCAGGGTCGCCCCCGCGCCCTGCAGCGCACAGAACGCGATGTTGTTGGCCACCGTCTGGGGCGTGGCGCAAGAGCTCGGCGCGGTGAACGTGTAACCGATGCGCTTGCCCTGCACGAAGCTCGTGGTGAGCGCGGACATGTAGTCCGGTGTCGGGGTGGGCCGTGCGGGGATGATGCCCTGCGCGATGTAGTCGCTGCCGAAGACGTCCCTGTACTCCTGGTCAGCCTCCGCCTCGATCGCTGAGTCGTCGCCGGTGATCGACTGGAGCGTCATCGCGGCATCGGTGACCGTCCGCTCCATCGGGCCGGCCGTGTCCTGCGAGGCGATGATCGGCGCGATGCCGTAGCCGGGTACGAGGCCGACCGTGGGCCGCAGGCCGACGATCCCCTCTGCCTGGGACGGGCTGATGATCGAGCCGCTGGTCTCCGTGCCGATGCCCAGCGACGACATGGAGGACTGGATGGCCGCACCGGTCCCCGACGAGGAGCCGCTCGGGGTGGCGTCGGCGTCGTTGGCGTTGAGGACCTGGCCGGTGAGGTCGCCGAAGCCGGAGGGCTGGCCCCCGAAGAAGTTGGCGAACTCCGAGAGCCCGGCCTTGCCGAGGATGATCACGCCGTGCTGGCGCAGGTAGGCGGCGACGCCGGAGTCCTCGGCCGGGAAGGAGTTGCGCAGCGACCAGTTGCCCGCCGACGTGTACTGGCCCTTGGCGTCGACGATGTCCTTGAGCAGGATCGGCAGGCCCATGGCGGGCCCGAGATCGACGCCCTCGGCGCGCAGGCGATCGCTGTCGGCGGCCTCCTGCAGGGCGTCCTTGTTGAGCTGGGTGACCGCGTTGAGGGCCGGACCCTCCTTGTTGAGCCCGTTGATGCGGTCGAGGTAGGCCTGCGTGAGCTGGACGGACGTGATCGTGCCGGCCTTGAGCATCTGCTCCTCCTGCGCTCCCGACAGGCTGGCGAGGTCCAGCGGGGCGGCATGGCTGGCCTCGGTGCCGAGCGCCAGAGCCGCGAGGAGGACAACGACGAACGTCGACAGACGCCGGGGGGACGTGAGGCTGGACATGCTCGCTCCGAAGGTTCGGTGGACTGCACACGACGACACCGAGGATCGGGCGTTGCGGCTGGGATCGGCAGTCTCGGTCCGCAACGCTCCCGCCGGTATGGACCGCGCGGCCAAGGCGAGTCCGACCGAGTTTGGCCTGGATGTCCCATTGGTTGCGCCCGCAAGCAGCTATGCGAGCGTGCAGGATCGGCCGACCCCCGCTCGAACGAACGTCCAGCCCTTGGGGCACCAGCCAACCTGGATGCCCCTTCGTGTGTCGAACTCGGCATACCGTCCTCATGGCCGACCACCGAGCTGTCGAAGGAGAACACATGAACCTCACGTCGAAGATCGCCGCTGTCGCGGGCTGCGCCGCGCTCGCCGCGTTCCCCGCCCTGGCCGGGGCGGACAAACCGACCCACCCGGGCAGCCAGGGCCAGGGACATGCCGTCCCGCACGGCCAGGGCCACTCCAAGCGCTGCAAGAAGCCGGCAACGTCTCGCGGCTACGTCGCCACCGGCACGTACGGAGACACCGGCGCCTTCACGCCCTTCGTCGCCGCGACGGACACGACGGCCGCCGTCCCCGGCAGCCTGTCGTTCACGGTGACGCACACCAACCACCACGCCGTCGGCGCGACGAGCCCCTTCTCGTTCACCACCGCGAAGGTGACGTTCGACAGCCCGACCGCCACCGCACCGGCGTCGACCGACACCGTGAAGGTGATCGGCAAGATCCTCGTCGCCAAGAAGGGGTGCACGCTGGACCCGTCGGTCAACCCGGTCACGATCCGCAAGATCATGTTCGCCGCTCCCTCGAGC
>JAWVFY010000106.1:0-7946 GCA_033855575.1 Solirubrobacteraceae bacterium | reverse complement strand
CGGTCAAGCTGGCCAGCGTCGCGGCGGGCGGAGGCGAGGGCCTGTTCTCGATGCCCGTGACGATCGCGGTGCGCGTGCCGCAGAACAGCTTCAGCGGCAGTTACCAGAGCACGATCACGGTCTCGATCGTCAGCGGTCCCTGACGGCGCGCGGGCCACGGCCCGCCGCCTGCGGGTCTACGCTGGCGACATGTTCACGCCGGTGCGCACACGGCGGACGTTCGAGGAGGCCGCCGAGCAGATCGCCGACGGCGTGCGCAACGGCCAGCTGCACGTCGGCGACCGGCTGCCGGGTGAGCGCGCGCTGGCCGGGCAGATGGAGATCAGCCGCCCGACGCTGCGCGAGGCGATCAAGGTGCTGGTCACCGCGGGCGTCCTCGAGGTCCGCCGGGGCGCGGACGCGGGCATGTTCGTGGCCACCGATGTCGTACCGGCCGACCTCGTGCGCGAGCGCTCGCACCGGCGAGTGGGCGAGGTCGCCGCGGTGCTCGAGGCGCGGCGGATCGTCGAGCCCGGCGTGGCCCGCCTGGCCGCCCAGCGCGCCGCCGACAGCGACTGGTCGGCGCTCGAGCGGTCGATCGAGACCATGCGGCGGATCGTCGCGGCGGGCTACGGCCCGGGCGACGAGGACCGCTTCCTGCAGCTCGACGTCCAGTTCCACCTGGCGCTGGCGCGCGTCGCCGGCAACCCGACCGTCGAGCGGCTGATGCGGATGCTCTTCCGCGAGCTGGAGATCGCGCGCGACATGGCGATGCACGAGCCGCTGGTCCCGGAGTGGACGATCGCCATCCACGAGGAGACGCTGGCCGCCGTGCGCACCGGCGACCTCGAGCGCGTCGACGAGGTCATGGACCGCCATCTGGGGCGGCTCGAGAGCACGTGGGAGGAGGAGGCTGGTCAACCGACCTGACCAGCTGGTAAAGTTGACTGACCACCGAGGGAGGAAGGGAACCGTGGCCGCGACGACCGATGCCAAGACCGCCACGCAGGCGGGCCAGCCGTCCGCACCGGCGGCCCCCGCGGCACCGGTCAAGCTCGCCCGGCCCGGCACGACCCTGACCGACAAGTACGCGCTCGAGCAGGGCACGATCTTCCTGTCGGGCGTCCAGGCCCTGGTCCGCGTCCTGCTCGACCAGCACCGCGCCGACACCCGCGCGGGGCTGGACACCGCCACGTTCGTCTCGGGCTACCAGGGCTCGCCGCTCGGCGGCTTCGACAAGGAGATCATGGGCCTGGGGACCTTCGCGGAGGAGCACGCGCTCTCGTTCAGCACGGGCCTCAACGAGGAGCTCGCGGCCACCGCCGTCTACGGCTCCCAGCTCGTCGGCAACGTCCCGGGCGCCCGCCACGACGGCGTGCTCGGCGTCTGGTACGGCAAGAACCCGGGCCTCGACCGCGCGAGCGACGCGCTGCGCCACGCGAACTTCGCCGGCACCGACCCCAACGGCGGAGCGCTGGCCCTGGTCGGCGACGACCCGAGCTGCAAGAGCTCGACGCTGCCCAGCGGCGGCGAGGCGACGCTCGCCGCGCTGCACATGCCGACGTTCTACCCGGGCAACCTCCAGGAGGTCCTCGACCTCGGCCGGCATGCGATCGCGTGCTCGCGCGCCTCGGGCCTGTGGAGCGCGATGAAGATCGTCACCAACGTCGCCGATGCCGCCGGCACCGCGCAGGTCTGGCCCGACCGCGTCGTGCCGATCATGCCGATGGTCGAGTACGAGGGCCGGCCCTACCGCCACCAGCCCTCGGGGCACCTGCTCGCCCCGGAGTCGCTCGAGCTCGAGCGCACGTTGTTCGGCCCGCGGCTCGAGCTGGCCCGCCGCTACGGCGCGATGAACCACCTCAACCCGGTCAGCGTCCCCACGCGAGACGCCTGGCTGGGCATCGTCGCCGCCGGCAAGACCTACTACGAGCTGCTCCAGGCGCTGCACGAGCTCGGCCTCGACCAGCGCGCGCTCGAGCACGCCGGCATCCGGCTCATGAAGGTCGGGATGCTCTACCCCCACGACCGCGACGCGTTCGGGGCGTTCGGCCGCGGCCTGCGCGAGATCCTCGTCGTCGAGGAGAAGCTGCCCTACCTGGAGACCGCGCTGCGCGACGCGCTCTACGGCACGACCGACGCGCCGCGGATCCTCGGCAAGCGCGACGAGGAGGACGGCCCGCTCGTTCCCGCCGAGTCCGAGCTCGACGCCGACACGATCTCGCTGGCCGTCGCCGGGCGGATCGAGCGCCACGCGCGCATCGACTCCGTCCACGCCCGCGCGCACGTGATCGCCGAACGCCTCTCGGCCACCCGCCGCACGGCCGGATTGCCCATCCTGGCCCGCACGCCGTTCTTCTGCTCGGGCTGCCCGCACAACACCTCGACGGCCAACCCCGAGGGGACGCTGGTGGGCGCCGGCATCGGCTGCCACACGATGGTGCTGCTCAACCCCGAGGGGAAGGGCGAGATCACCGGCATCACGCAGATGGGCGGCGAGGGCGCGCAGTTCGTCGGCATGGCGCCGTTCACCGACGCCGAGCACTTCGTCCAGAACATCGGCGACGGCACCTTCCACCACTCGGGGTCGCTGGCCATCCGCTTCGCCGCCGCGTCGGGCATCAACGTCACCTACAAGCTGCTCTACAACAGCACCGTCGCGATGACCGGCGGCCAGGACATCCTCGGCCAGCTGACCGTGCCCGAGCTGACGCGCTGGCTGGCGCTCGAAGGCGTCCGGCAGGTCATCGTCACCACCGAGGATCCCGGCCGCTACAAGCGCGTCGCGCTCGACCCGATCGCCAAGGTCGTCCACCGCGACCGGCTCGCGGAGGCGCAGGCCGAGCTCGCCGAGGTCAAGGGCGTGACCGTGCTGATCCACGACCAGTGGTGCGCGGCCGAGAGCCGCCGGCTGCGCAAGCGGGGCAAGGCACCGACGCCGCCGCAGCGCATCCACATCAACGAGCGCGTCTGCGAGGGCTGCGGCGACTGCGGCGAGAAGAGCGCCTGCCTGAGCGTGCTGCCCGTCGAGACCGAGTTCGGCCGCAAGACCCAGATCCACCAGGCCAGCTGCAACCTGGACTTCTCGTGTATCAAGGGCGACTGCCCGTCGTTCCTGGAGATCATCCCGGCCGCGAAGGCCAAGAAGGCCTTCCCCGCCCCACCGGCCGACCTGCCCGACCCCGTCATGCGCGTGCCGCTCCACGACTTCCAGATGCGCATGCCCGGCATCGGCGGCACGGGCGTGGTCACCGTCTCGCAGATCCTGCAGATGGCCGCACTGCTCGACGGCCGCCACGCGTTCGGCCTTGACCAGACCGGCCTCGCCCAGAAGGGCGGCCCGGTGATCAGCGACGTGCGCATCTCCCGCGACCGCATCGAGGGCTCCAACAAGGCCTCGATGGGCCGTGCCGACCTGCTGCTGGGCTTCGACGTGCTCGGCGCCGCGAATCCGAAGAACCTCCTCGTCGCCGACGCCGAGCGGACGGTGGCGATCGTCTCGACCAGCGCGACGCCGACCGCCAGCATGGTGCTCGACACGAGCGTCGCGTTCCCCACCCAGCGGCGCAACCTCGCGGCCATCGAGAAGGTCACCCGCGCCGGCGAGAACGTCTACCTCGACGCCCACGCGCTGTCGGAGGCCCTGTTCGGCGACCACATGCCGACCAACCTGCTGCTCATCGGCGCCGCCTTCCAGCACGGCTGCCTGCCGCTGAGCGCCGACGCGATCGAGCACGCGATCCGCCTCAACGGCGCGGCCGTCGACAAGTCGCTGGCCGCGTTCGCGTGGGGCCGCGCCGCGGTGGCCCGGCCGGAGCTCGTCGACAACCTGCTGGCGCCGCCGGTCGTGGTCCCCGAGCTGTCGAGCGCCGCCCGCGGGATCGTCGACGCGACCGGCGCGGAGGGCGAACTGCGCCGGCTGCTCGAGATCCGCGTGCAGGACCTCGTCGGCTACCAGAACGCGCGCTACGCCCGGCGCTACGCCGAGCAGGTCATGGCCGTGGCCGCCGAGGAGGCTCGGCGCGGCGCGCCCGGCGAGACCGCGGTGGCCGAGGCGTTCGCCCACGGCCTCCACAAGCTCATGGCCTACAAGGACGAGTACGAAGTGGCCCGCCTGCACCTCGACTCGGTCGAGCAGGCCAAGCGCCAGGGACAGTTCGGCAAGGGCGCCAAGGTGCGCTTCCTCCTGCACCCGCCGCTGCTGCGCGCGCTCGGCGTGCAGCGCAAGATCAAGCTCGGCCGCTGGTTCGTCCCGGCGTTCCGGCTGCTGCGCGCCGGAAGGCGGCTGCGCGGCACGCCGCTGGACCTCTTCGGCATCCCGCGCGTGCGGCGCGTCGAGCGCGCGCTGATCGACGAGTACCGCGAGCTCGTCGGCGGCGCGATGGAGACGCTTCGCCCAGACACGCACACGCGGGTCGCCGACATCGCCGGCCTGGCCGACATGGTCCGCGGCTACGAGGACATCAAGCTGCGCAACGTCGAGCGCTTCCGCGAGCGCGCGGCCGAGCTGACGGCCGAGCTGCGCTAGCGGCCGGCGACCGCCGGGTCGGGGCCGATCGTGCCGTCGGCGCCGATCGGCAGGCGGCGCGAGCCGAAGTCCTCGCGCGACAGGCGGCGGACGAGGGCGGCGCTGAGGTGCGACGGGTCGTAGCGCGGCTCGCCGGGACGGACCATCCGCAGCGGCACCCAGCGGCCGCCGAGGACGTCGCCGTCGGACGTGAGCTTGACGTTCAGCACGGCGCTGAGCGACAGCACGCCGCCGAGTCCCAGGGTGTGGGGGCCGGCGAAGTTGCCCAGCGAGTAGGCGATCATCCGGTGGTGGTAGAGCTCGATCCCGCGGATCACGTGCGGGCCCGACCCGACGACGAGATCGGCACCGGCGTCGACCATCGCGTGGGCGAAGGCGCGCGCGGCGCCACGGTTCTCGCCGAACGCGGTCTCGCCCCCGTGGGGCACGTGGATCTGCGTCGCCCCCTCGGCGCCCTGGTGCATGATCACGACCACCAGATCGGCGCTCCTCGCCGCGGCGCGGATCAGGCGCCGGGCCGTCGGTATGTCCAGCAGCGGCGACGCCCACGGGTAGGGAGCGAAGCCCACGAACGCCACCCGGGTGTCGTTGACCCGCAGCGTCGTGATCTGCCCCGGCCGGCCCGTGAAGGCGATGCCGGTGCCGCGCAACGCCGCCGCGGTCTCCCGCTGGCCCGCCGGGCCGTAGTCGTTGGCGTGGTTGTTGGCCACGTTCATCAGGTCGAAGCCCTCGGCGCGCAGCCCGCGCGCGTAGCTGGGCGGCGCGCGGAACGCGAAGCAGTCGCCGCCCGAGCCACCCGGGCACTTCGACCGGCCGCCGGTGGCCAGCGTGCCCTCGAGGTTGCCCGTCACGATGTCGCCGGAGAGGTAGCGGCGCACCGGGCCGATCGCGCCGCGCACCCCGCCGCCCGGCAGCCCCTGCTGGGCGCTGAAGGCCACGTCGCCGACCCAGGTGATCGTCAGCTCGTGGATCTGCTCGATCGTGCCGGCGGCCGGCGCGGGTGCGGCGCCGGCCGCGCTCCACGCGAGGCACCCGGCGGCGAGGAGCAGAACGCGGCGCGGCACGGCGGTAGCTTCGCAGGGACCAGGCCGGGTATGAGACATTCAGCTCATGCGCCAGCTCACCAGCCTCGACGCTCAGTTCCTCGCCCTGGAGAACGCGCGCCAGGCGGGCCACGTCGCCGGGCTCGCGATCCTCGACCCCTCGACGACCGAGAGGGGAGCGCTCGCGTGCGAGGACATCCAGGCGCTGCTCGCCGAGCGGCTCCCCCAGCTGCCGCCGCTGCGCTGGCGGCTCGTCGAGGTGCCGCTCGGCCTCGACTACCCCTACTGGGTCGACGACATCGACTTCGACCTGAACTTCCACGTCCGCGAGATCGGGCTGGCGCCGCCGGGCACCGACGACCAGCTCGCCGAGCAGGTCGCGCGGATCACGTCGCGCCCGCTGGACCGCTCACGGCCGCTGTGGGAGGTCTACCTCGTCCACGGGCTGGAGTCCGGCCACGTGGCGATGCTGACCAAGATCCACCACGCGCTGATCGACGGCATCTCGGGCTCGGAGATCATGGGCCTGCTGCTCGACCTCGGGCCCGACGCCCCCGTGCTCACCCCCGAGGCGAGCGAGTGGCGCGGCCGGGCCGAGACCGCGCCGGGACGGGGCGAGATGCTGGCCCGCGGGCTGCTGGGCCTCCCCCGTTACCCGGTGCGCGCGCTGCGGTCGCTGCCCAGCGCGATCCCCAACCTCGAGGACACCGCCTTCGGCACGCTGCCCGGAGCCGGGCTCATCAGTCGCCTGGCCGGCCGTGCCGGCCGGATCGCCGGCCGCGACATCCCGGTGCGCGAGGGCAACAAGCACGTCGCGCCCAAGACGTTCTTCAACGGCCGGGTCTCGGCGCAGCGCAAGTTCGCCTTCGGCCAGCTGTCGCTCGATGACATCAAGACGGTCAAGAACGCCCACGGCTGCACGGTCAACGACGTCGTCGTCTCGATCTGCGGGGGCGCGGTGCGCCGGCTGCTGCTCGAGCACGGCGAGCTGCCCGACACGCCGCTGGTCGCCCAGGTGCCGGTCTCGGTGCGCACCGGCGACCAGGTCGGCACCTACGGCAACCGGATCCTGCTGATGAGCGCCCCGCTGTTCACCGACGAGGCCGACCCGGCAGAGCGCCTGCGCCAGACCCACGAGGCGATGGGCGACATGAAGCGCCGCCACAAGGCGCTGCCCGCCGCGCTGCTCCAGGACGCCAACCACTTCATCCCGCCCGCGGTCTTCGCCCGGGCGGCACAGCTGACGTTCCGCCTGTCGACCAGCGGCATGGCGGCCCCAACGTGGAACCTGGTGATCTCCAACGTCCCCGGCCCGCAGATCCCGCTGTACTGCGCCGGCGCGCGCCTCGTCGCCAACTACCCCGTGTCGGTCATCACCGACGGCATGGGGCTGAACATCACGGTGATGAGCTACTGCGGCCGGCTGGACATCGGCATCGTGGCCGACCGCACCCAGACGCCCGACGTCAAGAAGCTGATCGGCTGGCTGGCCGAGGAGCTCGACCTGCTGATGCCCGCGCCGCAGCGGCCGGCACGCCCGCCGGCCCGCCAGAAGGCGGCACGCTAGACCGCATCAGTCGGGCCCGCGCAGCGAGGCTGCCACACTCGAAGCCATGTCCGCGAGTGTGCACATCACCCATTTCACCGACCCCGGATGCCCGTGGGCGTACTCCGCCAGCCCCGACCTCGCCGCGCTGCAATGGCGCTACGGCGAGCAGCTCGACTGGCAGCTGGTGACCATCGGCCTGACCGAGAGCTATGAGCAGTACGTCAAGCGCGGCTACACGCCGGATCGCATGGCCATCAGCCAGCTCAGCTTCCGGCGCTTCGGCATGCCCTTCAACCCGATGGTCCGCCAGCGCCCGCAGGCGACCGCGCCGGCCTGCAAGGCGATCGTCGCGGCGCGAGAGCTCCATCCCGATCGCGAGCACGCCGTCTTCCGGGCGCTGCAGTTCACCTGGCACACCACCGACGCGCTGATGGACACCACCGCCGGCATCGAGCGCGCGCTGGCGATGGTCGACGGGATCGATGCGGGCGCGGTGCTGGCGGCCAGCGAATCCGCCGAGGTCGCCCAGGCCTACGAGGCCGACCGCGCCCAGGCCCGCAGCGCGGCGGGCACGCCCACCGAGGCACAGGGCAAGTCGGCCACCAGCGACGGCCCGGTGCGCTACACCGCGCCGTCGCTCGTGTTGCGCCAGGGCGACCGCTGCCTCGAGGCCGGGGGCTTTCAGTCGCTGTTGGCCTACGACGTCTGCGTGGCCAACCTCGACACGTCGTTGCGGCGCCGGCCCGCCGCCGAGCAGGCCACCGACGCGGTCGCCGCTTTCCCGGACGGTCTGACGACGCAGGAGGTGGCGGCGATCATGACGCCCGACCTCGCGCCGCTGGACCGC
>JAWVFY010000105.1:0-6680 GCA_033855575.1 Solirubrobacteraceae bacterium | reverse complement strand
GCGGCCGCAGCGGTCGCCGGGGAAGCCGCCGCGCCGGTGGCGGGCGCAGCCGTCGCCGGCGCCGGCGCGACAGGCGCCGGCGCAGCAGGGGTGACACCCGGCGTGGCGCCACCGGGAGTCACCGCCGTCAGCGTCACCTTCGCGTGGCCGGCGGCGTCCTGCAGCTGATAGAGCAGCGAGGCGGTCTCGTCGGTCGCCGGGACGGCCTTGCCGAGCTCGGCCAGCGCCGCCAGGTTCTTCGCATAGGTCTTCTTGGCCGCCAGGCCGGCCGCGGCCTGGGTCACCGCGGTGTCGCGCTGGGTGCGCGCCTGCGCGTCCTGCTGGCGAAGCTGGCCAAGCTCGGCGCGCCGCGGGCTGACGACGCCGAACCACACCGCGGCGAGCACGGCGGCGACAGCCAGAGCGACGACGACGGTGCGGTCGCGCGGGGTCACTGGGTGCCCCCCGCAGGGGTCGTGGTGGTGGCCGGAGGAGTGGTGCCCGCAGCCGCCGCGGCAGCTGCCGCCGGCGTGACCGCCGAAACGGCCCCCTCCGCGGGAGCGAAGCCGAGCGACATCTGGAAGGTGGCCCCGGGGCAGTCGCTGCTGCCAGCGGTCGACGACCCCGACGGGGCTGCCGTGGGGGCGGCGTGCGTCGTGGACGCCAGCGTCACCGAGGCCACGCCCGGAACGGCGCGCAGCCGCGGCATGAGCCGCGCCACGCGGGCCATGGAGGGCGCGCAGCCGGCGAGCTGCACGGACACGACCCCCGCGGCGCCCGGCGTCGTGACCGGTGCGGCGGCGCCGGGCGTCGCGGAGGCGCCCGGGGTGGCGCCGGCCAGCGAGTTCAGCCGGACGTCGGCAGGAAGGACGCGCGCGAAGGCGTCGAGCGTCTTGGACCACGCGAACCGGCCGGCGATGAGACCGTCAACGGAGGCCGTGGCAGCCGTGCGCTCCTGATTGACCGTCCCGAAGGGAGCCAGCGTCTGGGCCTGGCGCTGCGCGTCGGCGGCCTGCTGGTGAAGCTGGACGAGCTGCGTGCGCGCCTGGCTGGCGTCGCGCCCGGCGAGGGCCCACAGGCCCATCAGCAGGACCAGGCCTGCCAGGCCGCCGAGGAGGATGTACGCGGCGCCGCCGGAGCGGCCGGCGGCACCCGCGCCGCCACCACGCCGGGCGTCGTCGGGGATCAGGTTGACGGCCCGCATCAGCTCAGGGCCTCTTCGATCGCCAGCCCAGCGGCAACGGCGTGGCTCCCCGGCAGCGCAGGGTCATTCCCGTCGACGTCGGCCCGCTCGACCGGCAGAGCGAGGTGCCGGGCCAGGGTGGTGTCGAGTCCGGGCACCGCCAGCGCCGATCCGGTCAGCAGCACGCGCTCGACGGTGGCGAGCGTGGCCGGCGCCGAAGCGCCTCCACGCAGATCGGCGGTGAGGTGGAAGTCCAGTGAGTTGCGAACCTCGCCCGCGATGCGCGCGACGCCATCGGCCAGCACCTGGCGAGCCGTCTCGATGGGGCCCGCCTCGGTGTCCTTGGGCGCCGGCGGCAGCACGAAGCTGGGCTCGAGCTCCACGCCGGGCTCCGGCTCGGGCTCCACCTCGGCGTCGGGCAGTCCCGCCTCGAGCAGCAGCGCGCGAGCGTCGTCGATGTGCATCTCGCGGCGCTCGGCGAGGTCGATGGCCATCGTCTCGATGCCGCCGGTGATGACGCGGGTGAAGACGCACTCGCCGGCGCGCGTGACGGCGAGGTTGACCAGGCCTCCGACCGCCAGGTGCAGGACGAGGCCGTCGGTCGAGGCGGGCAGCGCGCGAAGCATCCCGAACGCGGAGAGGTCGATGCCCTCCGGACGCAGCCCCGCGGCGCGCACCGCTCCGAGGAGCCGCTCGATCATGTCGCGGCGCGCCGCGACGACGAGCACGCGCTGGCGCGGGCCGTCGGGGGTGTCGGAGACGCCGAGCGAGACGTGCCGGAGCACGGCCTGGTCGATCGGCATGGGCAGCTCGGCCTGGGCCTGGAAGTGAACCGCGGTGGCCAGCTCCGCGGCGTCCTCGATGGGCGGCAGGACGAGGTGCCTGACGATCACGCGCTGGTTGGCCACGCCGATGCGCACGCGCTTGTCGAGCTTGTGCGTCGCGAAGAGCGTGCTCAGCGACTCGGCCAGCGCCTTGGTGTCGGTGACCTCGCCGTCGCGGACGACGCCCGGAGCCAGCGGCGCGGAGGCGGCCTTCTCGACTGACAGGCCGCCGCGGACGCTGACCTGGGCCGCGTGGACGGCACCGGGCTCGATGTCGAGGCCGGTGATCAGGCGCTCTGAGCGCCGGGGGCTGCGGAGGGTCGGAAGCGTGAGTCGAGGCATCGGAGGGTCCCTGCGGACACTCCGGGCATCGGCGCGCGAGCGTCCAGACTGAACGACGACCGGAACGCGCTAGGACGTCCGTCCAGATCCTGGCCACAGTTAGAGGTAGTGGTGGCGATACCAGTCGACGATCGCGTCGCCGGCAAACAGGCCCGCGAGGGCGCCGAGCGCCAGGAACGGGCCGAACGGCACCGCGACCTTGCGCCCCACGCGCGCGCCCAGCCGCGCGATGATCACGCCGCCGACGATCACGCCTGCCAGCAGGCCGATCAGGATCGCGGGCGCGACCGCTCGCCCCAGGCAGAGCCCCATGACCCCGGCGAGCTTGACGTCCCCCATGCCCATGCCGCGTGGATAGGCCACCGCCGCGACCAGGAAGAACCCCCCGGCCGCCGCGCCCGCGATCAGCTGCTCGGGAATGCCGTCGAGGTCGAGGGCCAGGCCAGCGACGAGGGCCAGGATCGCCGCCGGGCCGGTGATGGCGTTGGGGATGAGGCGGCGCTCGAGGTCGATGAGGACGATCGGCACGAGCGCGGTGACGAGGATCAGGCCAAGAGCGATGCTGCCCGCGTCGTCGCGGACGGCCACCACGGCGGCCCAGAGGATCGCGGTGACGAGCTCGACGAGCGGGTAGCGCCAGGAGATCGGCTCCCCGCAGTCACGGCACCGGCCGCGCAGGATCAGCCACGACAGCACCGGGACGTTGTCGTAGGGGCGCACCGGGTGCCCGCATCCGGGGCAGCGCGAGCCCGGGGCGACCAGCGACTCGCCGCGCGGCAACCGGTAGGCGACGACGTTGAGGAAGGAACCGACGAGAAGCCCGAAAAGCCCGGCGACGACCACGACTGGCGCAGACACGGCTGTGGAACCTAGAGCGAACGCAGGACGGCGTGCGGTGCGCCGCTCAGCAGCCGGAGTCGGGGTTGCCGGCGATCGTCGGCGCCTTGGCGCATTCGGTGTAGGAGCTGCGGTAGTACAGGGCCCGCAGCGAGCTGCGGTCGACGGTCTGGTCCCAGAGGAAGACCATGCTGTTGTTGGCGGTCACGTCGTACGCGGCGACCCCCCCGGTGATCGTGCCGCCGTTCTGGAAGAAGATCTCGGAGTGGGGCGCGACGAGCAGCATCTTGACGTTTGCGCCGTTGCGCCAGGAGATGAAGTTCCCGTTGGTGCCGTCGGGGTCCGTGGTGCCATAGATGAAGATCTGGGCGCCCAGCGAGATGCTGGCGTTGGGCAGGATGCTCGAGCCGTTGCCCATCGCGACGGTGCTCGTTCCGGCCGTGCAGGCGGGCGACCCGTTGGCCAGCTTGCGGGCCGTGGAGTCGACGAAGATCTGCACGTACGGGTTCAGCAGGGGGTCGGTCACGCTCAGCGCGCCGTTGTTGGGCAGCGTCACCCCGCAGAAGTCGTAGATCTTGGGATGGTCGATGTCGTTGCTGCCGTCCAGCGTCACCGAGCACGCGTTGTTGGGCAGGGTGAGGGTCCTCGTCAGAGAGTCGTACGGCGGCCCCGTGCAGGTCAGCGGGATCGCGTGGATGCCCGCAGCGTTGTTGTTGCCCGCCGGGAGGCTCGCGTCCGTGGCCCCGTCCATGCCGGTCTGGAACAGCGGATCCAGCAGCGGCAGCTTGATGTCGTAGTTGAGCTTCACGATGCCGCCGGGCTGAGCCCCGGTGATCGACGGGTTGGCGACGCCGTTGTTGGTCGGCGGCGAGCTGACGCCCAGATACAGCCGCGAGGTGTTGCCGTTGATGACGTCCGTGGGGTCGCCGAGCCAGCAGCCGAGGGCGGTCGTCAGCGTCCCGTCGGTGCCGACGCTGGCCATGATCAGGCTGGTGCCGTTGGGCAGCGAGCTCGGCACTGCGCACTGCGCCAGCGGCAGGGTCGTGCCCGCGCCCTGGCCGAGCTTGACGTTGTGCACGCCGAAGATCCCGGGGACCGGGAAGATGAACGGGACGCTGGCCACCCGGGCCTGGGCGCGCCGGGTGGCGCCGTTGACGAGGCCCGTGGCGGTGATGCAGCGCTGGTGGATGACCAGGCTGGGGCGCGTCGGGGCGGCGACCTGCGAGCCCGCGCAGGCGATCGCCGTCGTCGCGCCTGCGGTGATCGTGAAGCTCGTCGTGCCACCGGTCGGCAGCGTGATGGTGTAGGGGCCGCACCGGCCAGCGACGAGAGCAGCCTTCGTCGCCACGTTGGGGGCGACGCCCGGGCACTGACCGTCGGTGATCGGCGTGGCCTCGTTGAGGTACAGGGTGCCGATGCGCAACCCGCTCTCGGCAGCGGCGAGCGCCCGCACCGAGCTGCGGTCGGCGCTCGTCTGGCTCTTGGCCGTCACGGTGAGCGTGGCCACGCCGGCGGCGATGGCGCCGATGACCAGCATCACGCCGATTGCGACGACGAGCGCGATTCCGGCCTCGTCGGCGAGGCGCCGCCTCGGGGTGCTCAGCCCGGGCACACGATCCCGATCACCACGCATGGGCCGCCCGAGCCGCGGGTGAGGTTGGAGTTGTCGGGGTCGGGCTTGACCGCGCTGGCGATGATCGGGGAGCTGATCGCCCCCGCGCCCCTGACGGTCACCGCCACGACGATCCGCTTGAAGTCCTGCGTCCCCGGGATCGACGGGTCGTCGCCCCACGTGACGTAGCGGTACACGTTGCCGCGGACCGCCATGCGGTCGTCCTCCCACGTCCCGGTTGGCGCGATCTTGCCGTTGGTGGAGTCCACCGCCACCGCCGTCTCGGTCCCCAGGGGGGCGATGTAGTTGGTGTTGCCCACGGTCGCGAAGCCGGTCCACGTCGGATCGGCGGACGTGGCGTTCAGAGCCACCGACGCGTAGGGCAGCGCCCGCAGCAGCTCGACCTGCTGCTCCGCGAAGTCCGCCGCCTGCGCCTCACGCTCGGATTTGGTGGTCAGCGCGCCGGACGAGGTGAACACTGTGAGCAGCGAGAGGATGCCGACGACCAGGATCACCGCGGCGACCATCACCTCGATGAGGGTCATCCCGCGTTCGTCACGACCCGCGGTGCGCAGCCTCATCGCAGCACGTTCCTGAGCTGCGCGGCGTCCTGGACGAGCAGCGCGTACCGCGCGCCGAGCCCCGGGGCCTCGCCGCGGGACGGCACCTGGAGCATGACGTTGACGCGCTCGGCCGGTGAGCCGGCGGTGTCCGTGGAGCCCGTCGTCGTGCTCCAGCCGGTGGCCATCGTCGGGTCGCTCTTGCGGTAGGCGAAGATCGGGCATGTGTAGGCGCTGTCCACCGCCGAGCATGTCCCCGTGGTCCAGTTCATGTCACGGGCGACCAGCACGCCGGAGCTGACCGTCGCCGGCGCGGGGACGCAGGCCGCCACGATGGTCGGCTGCGCGGTCCCGTTGGACTGGAAGCAGCTGCCGGAGTCGGCGACGTCGGTGCCCACGTACTGCACGCAGCTGCGGTAGCTCGACGCGTACTGATCGTTGGCCGCCACATACGGCTGGGTGCAGTCGATCCGGACCCGCCGGATCCAGTGGTTGTTGGTGGTCGGGTCGATGGTCCGCGTCCGGATCAGGAAGTCGATGCAGCTCGCGGTGTTCGTCGACGCACACATGCCGGCGGCCGCGCCGGTGGGCATGATCGCGATCGCCTGGCGCAGCTCGGCGGTCATCCGGTAGGCCGCGGTCTGCGCGTCGCGGACGGCCTGCGCCGACTCGCGGTCGCGGGCGCCCAGGCGCTGCGAGTTGACCGACGTGGTCACGATGCCGGCGAGGATGAAGCCCAGGATGAGCATGACGACGAGCATCTCGACGAGCGAGATGCCGTCCTCCGCGCGCGCACGTTCGAGTCGAGCCACCGCGAACTCATCGGCTCCAAGCCCGCGGCGCTTGACCCGGGAACGCCGGATGTCAACGTCTGTCGGGCCCAGCGTCAGGACGCAAAACCGGTCAGCACCGGGGTGCCGGCGGTGGCCGGCACCCCCTCGTCGGCGGCCGCTCGCGACGCCTCCCCGGCGGGGCCATGGCCCGTGACCACGGCCCGAGCCAGCACCAACGCCAGCGGGATCGCCCACACGAGGTACAGCACCATCGGGAGCGTCGCCGCGTGCGGCAGCAGGCGGCTCTCGAGCGCGATCGCGCCCAGGACGCTGGCGGAGATCAGCGAGAGGGCGGGAATCCGCCGGTACCTGAGGGCCTCCCAGGCGATCAGCGAGAGCAGGAACGGCGCGTGGTAGTAGACGTTGTCGACCGGGTCGAACACGCACCGGGCCAGGAAGACCAGCGCGAGCAGGCCGAGCACGTCCTCGGGCCGACGGCGCCGGCGGAGCGCCAGCAGGCCGGCGGCCAGGATCGCCAGCGCCATCAGCGGCCGGCTCAGCTTCCCGGCG
>JAWVFY010000104.1:0-3624 GCA_033855575.1 Solirubrobacteraceae bacterium | reverse complement strand
ACGACGACGACCTCGGCCGGCCCGCCGAGCGCCGCGGCGTAGGCGGCGGCGAACGCGGGATCGATGTACGGGTCGCGCTCGCCCCACGCCACGAGCGCCGGGCAGGCGAGGTCGCCGAGCCGCTGCCCGGCGCGGGCCAGGGCCGGCTCGGGCGCGCTGCGGTACAGGCGCAGGATCGCCCGCTGCGTGCCGACGTCGAAGCGCTCCATGACCTGGTCGACCAGCGCCTCGGGAAGCAGGCGGCGCGCGACCGGCCGGATCGTCGCGCCCATCGCCAGCTCGCCGAGTAGACGCCGGCGCCACTGCCGGGCCAGGACGTGCCAGCGGTATCCCGGCAGGAACGGCACGCCGTCGAGCAGCGCCAGGCGCTCGACGCGCTCCGGCACCGTCATCGCCCACAGCAGGCCGACGACCCCCCAGTCGTGCATGCACAGGCGGACCGCCGCGAGGCCGAGGTGGTCGGCGAAGTCGCCGACGAACCGCCCGAGCGCCTCGAAGCTCGAGTCGAGGTCGCCGCGCTTGCCGCTCTCGCCGAACCCCGGGAGGTCGACGGCGACGCCGCCGGTGCGGGCCAGGAAGGGTTCCCACATGGCCGCGGCGTTGGGCACGCCGTGCAGGTAGAGGACGGGCGCACCGGCGCCGGCGGGATCCGCCTCGCGCCAGTGGACCAGTTGGTCGCCGAGCTGGGCGGTGGGCATCCGCCTCCGGACGATACCGTCCGCGATCGTGCGGATCCTCATGCTCGGAGAGGCGCTGGTGGACCTCGTCTGCGAGCGGCCCGTGCGCGACCTCGGGGAGGCCCGGTCGTTCGTCCCTCACCCGGGCGGGGCGGTGGCGAACATCGCGTCGGTGGCGGCCGGCCTGGGCGCCGACGTGGCGCTGGCCGGTGGCGCCGGCGCCGACCCCTGGGGCGAGTGGCTGCGCGGGCGGCTGGCCGCCGACGGCGTCGACCTGCGCTGGTTCGCGCTGCGGCCGGAGGTCCAGACACCGCTTGCCCTCGTCACCGTCGACGAGCGCGGGGAGCCCGAGTTCCACGTCTACGGCCACGAGATCGCCACGACGATCGCGGCGCTGGCCGACCGGATCGACGAGGCCGTCGAGGCGTGCGACGCGCTGCTGGTCTCCTCGAACACGCTGGTCGGCGAGGAGGAGCGGGCGGTGACCCACGCCGCCCGCGAGCGCGCGCTGGCGCTCGAGCAGCCCGTCGTGTTCGATCCGAACCTGCGCCTGCACCGCTGGCCGAGCACGACCCGCGCGGCCGCCGAGGCCCGCGAGCTCGTGCCCGGCGCGATGCTCGTGCGCTGCAACCGCGCCGAGGCGCAGGCGCTGACCGGCGAGCCCGAGCCGGCGGCGGCCGCCGAGTCGCTGCTCGCCGCGGGCGCGCGGCACGTGGTGGTCACGATGGGCGCCGACGGCGCGCTGCTGCGTGGTGGCGGGATGCGCCTCGACGTCCCCGGTGTTCCCGCCGCCGCCGTCGACGCGACGGGAGCCGGAGACACGCTGACCGGGACGCTGCTCGCGCGGCTGGCGGCCAGCGCCTTCTATCCGGCGACGCTCGCGGCCTCGCTGCCCGAGGCCGTCGAGCGCGCGGCCCGGGCGACCGAGCACTTCGGCGCGCGGCCGCCGGGCTGAACGCCTCGTTCTCAGAGGCGCTTCTCGCCGAAGAACGAGGCGACCGGGTTGGCGTTGAAGTTGGCGATCGGGGAGTAGCCGGCGCCGCGGAACAGGCGCTCGGCCTGCGGCTGGCGCGGGCCCGTGTCGAGCCGGACGACGGTGTAGCCCAGCGCGCGGGCGGCGTCCTCGAGCGCGGCCAGCAGCTCGCGGGCCAGGCCGCGGCCCCGCGCGGCGGGCACGACGTACATGCGCTTGATCTCACACGCGCCGTCGGGCAGCGCCTTGACCCCGCCGCCGCACACCGCCACCCCGGTCTCGTCGCTGCCGACCAGGAAGGTGCCGCCGGGGGGCCCGAGCTCGCGCGGGCCGGCCTTGGGCATGTCCGGTCCGTCGAGGTCGAGATCGTCGTAGAGCGCGAACATCTCCTCGCGCATCGCGGCCAGCAACGAGCGCGCGGGCTCCTCGTCGAGGGGGACGGCGCGGAAGGCCAGCACCCGGCAGAGTCTCCCCGATCTCCGTGACGCCCCGCACCCGCCGCATCCGCGCCCGGCTGGCCGAGACCTACGGCGTCCCGCGGTTGCCGCCGCACGGCCAGCCGATCGCCGAGCTGGTCCTCACGGTCCTCTCGCAGTCGACCAACGACCGCAACCGCGACGTCGCCTACCTGCGGCTGCGGGACCGGTTCGCGTCGTGGTCGGCGGTGCGCGACGCGCCCGTGGCCGACATCGAGGTCGCGATCCGGCCCGGCGGCCTCTCGCCGACGAAGTCGCTGCGCATCCGCCAGATCCTCAACGCGCTGCCGCACACGGCCGCGGGCGAGCCGACGCTCGACGTCCTCGAGCACCTGCCGGTGGCCGAGGGCCGCGCGCTGCTGACGGCGCTGCCGGGAGTGGGCCGCAAGACCGCCGCCTGCGTGCTGCTGTTCGCCCACGGGCTGCGCGACGTGCCCGTCGACACGCACGTCGGACGGGTCAGCGCTCGCCTGGCGCTGCTGCCGGCCAAGGGCAGCGCCGACGCGATCCATGACGCGATGCTGGCGATCACCCCGCCCGGCGCGGAACTCGAGCTGCACGTCAACCTGCTGCGCCACGGCCGGCGCACGTGTCACGCCCAGCGCCCGGCCTGCTCGCGCTGCCCGCTGCGCCGGATGTGCCCGTCTGCGCGGCCCGCAGGCCGGACGGGCGGAGCAGATCTGCTATAACAAGACGCAGATTTCTCGCACGTTCGCGATTCAAGGAGAACCACAGCACTCATGGCAAGAACCATCGGAATCGACCTCGGCACGACGAACTCGTGCATGGCCGTCCTCGAGGGCGGCGAGCCGACGGTGATCGAGAACGCCGAGGGCGGTCGCACGACCCCCTCGGTCGTCGCCTTCGCCCCGTCGGGCGAGCGCCTCGTCGGCACCGTCGCCAAGCGCCAGGCCGTGACCAACCCGCAGAACACCGTCTTCTCCATCAAGCGCTTCATGGGCCGCAAGGAGGCCGAGGTGCACGAGGAGGAGTCGATCGTCCCCTACAAGGTCGTCTCCGGAGCCAACGGCGACGCCCGTGTGGAGGCCGCCGGCAAGGAGTACTCGCCGCCGGAGATCAGCGCGATGATCCTGGGCAAGCTGAAGGCCGACGCGGAGGCCTACCTCGGCGACACCGTCGACGGCGCGGTCATCACCGTACCCGCGTACTTCAACGACGACCAGCGCCAGGCCACCAAGGACGCCGGCAAGGTCGCCGGCCTCGACGTCAAGCGCATCATCAACGAGCCGACCGCGGCCTCGCTGGCCTACGGCCTCGACAAGGAGACCGACCAGACGATCCTCGTCTTCGATCTCGGCGGCGGCACGTTCGACGTGTCGGTCCTGGAGATCGGCGACGGCGTCTTCGAGGTGAAGTCCACCGCCGGTGACAACCACCTCGGCGGCGACAACTTCGACAAGGCGGTCGTCGACTGGCTGGCCGCGGAGTTCCGGCGCGACCAGGGCATCGACCTCACGCAGGACCCGATGGCGCTCCA
>JAWVFY010000103.1:0-3338 GCA_033855575.1 Solirubrobacteraceae bacterium | reverse complement strand
AAGCCGTACTTGCGCTCGAAGCTGCGCGAGTCCACCGGGTCGTCCTTGTACGTGACGCCCAGCACCGTGCCACGCGAGCCCAGCGTCTTCTGGAAGCGCTCGAGCATGGGGGCCTCCTGGCGGCACGGATCGCACCACGATGCCCAGAAGTTCAGCACCACCACCCGCCCGCGGTAGCTCGCCAACGACTGCATCCCGGGCCCGTTGAGCCGCGGCAGCACGTGGTCGGGCGCCGCCGGCCGCTTGCCGTCGCGGATCGCCGCGTCGATCGTCCGGTCGTCCTGGCGCTTGACGAGCCCATAGACCAGCAATCCGGCGAGCAACGCGCCGAGCACCGCGATGACGATCACCCCCGGGCGCTTCATCCCCCGCAGGATGACAGCCCGCGACCAGCGACTATTAGACTCCGCCACCAACGCGGGATTAGTTCATCGGTAGAACGTGAGCTTCCCAAGCTCGAGAGACGGGTTCGATTCCCGTATCCCGCTTCGACGAAAGCCCCGCTCAGGCGGGGCTTTCGTGTTTCCGTGTCACAAATCGTGCACGGAACGCCGCGAAGGCTTCGACGAAGGGGCGGGCATCCAAGCGTGCTTCACCACGCTGCCGGTCGACGTATGACGCCGCGTGCGCCTCAGCAGCGCGGCTCCCATGCCGGCGAACCCCAGGTCGCGGACTGCCGCGGCCACCACCTGCGGCCCCTCGGGCATGCTCTGCGAGAGGGCAACGAGGACGACTCCGGCCATCAGTGCACCGCAGGTCCAGCGCGGGATGACGCCGGCCCGGAAGGCGGCGACTCCGAAACCCAGCCCGGCCAGCACCATGACCGCTCCATGGATCGTCATCCACGGAGCGAGGTCATGGCTGAGCGCGCCGTAGTCGCTGATCCTGTTGAGCAGAGCGAAGATCACGGTGCCTGTGAAATAGACGTAGCTGTATGCGTAGGCCACGGCACTCAACCGGCCCAGCCGTCCGATCTGTGGGCGTTGCACGCGGTACAGACCGATCACGATGACCGGGATGGCGGCTTCCGCGAGCAGGGTCAGCCAGAGCTGACCGTCTGAGAAGCCGCCTTGGAGCGCCTCGAAGACGTCGGAGAGCAGATACAGCGCCGAGAACGTCACGGCGATCAATCCCACGAACTGCGGCATGCGCTGACTCATGGTTACGGGGCGAGCTTCGTTCATCGAGTCGATCCTCCTCGACGCGAGGGGGGGCGGCATCCGTGCAACGCGCTGTACACCCAGCGGCTTACTACGGACGTCCACCTCGTAGGGCAGTTCTACGGTGAGCGGATGAGTCGAGAGCATCCAACCCCGGCCACCATCACAAGGGTCCTCGCCGTCACTATCGGCGGCGGGTTCATCTCGCGACTGCTGCTGCGCGACTCCGTGCTCACGTGGGGCGCCACCCGGGCCGAGGCCGGGAGCCGGCTGCCTGGGGACGAGCTGCTCGAGGACGCAGCGATGGTCAGCACGCGGGCGATCTCGATCGATGCTCCGGCATCGGCCGTCTGGCCATGGCTCGTACAGATGGGCGTGGGCCGCGGCGGTGCCTACACCTACGACTGGATCGAGCGCCTGCTCGGGCTCGACATGCATAGCGCCGACGAGGTCATCCACGAGCTCCAGGACGTCCACGTCGGCGACCTGCTGCCGATGGCCCCTGGAGCCTCGGGACTGCGGGTCGAGATCGCTGATCCCGAGCGCGTGTTCACGCTGCGGTCGGAGGACGGACGCTGGGTCTGGAGCTTCGTGCTGACCGAGTTGGAAGGCTCCACTCGCCTGGTCAGTCGCAACCGGGCGCCGGCTCCGAGGTCGGCGACCGAGCGGATCGCAGGGCTCATCATGGAGCCCGGCTCACTCGTCATGGAGCGAAAGATGCTGATCGGGATCAAATGCCGTGCCGAGCAACCGGCCCAGAAGCGCGCGCGGGCTTCTTACAAGCCGAGCCCGGCGCAAGAGGTGGAGAACGGACGCGATGTGCGGCGAGCCCACGATGGCGCGAGCGGGGACGAATCAGCTGAGCAGATCCGCGAGCGTCTTCCCGCTTCGGACTGACTCGCGACGCTCGGCGACGATGTCTGAGCCGGACCGTGCCTCGTCGTCGAGGCGCTTGATGAGCAGCCACTGGGGCTTGGCTCCCGCCCGAGTCCGCTGGAGAGCAAAGCCGCCGCGCAGCTTCTCGCCATGCAGGACGAAGACCGCATGGCCGCGGTCAAGCGCCTCGGGCCAGGCAACGCGGCCACCTTGCTCGTAGCTGCCGCGGTCCCAGACGATCACACCGCCGTCGCCGAGCCGACCTTCGAACTCGTTGTGGTCCATCCCGTGATCCTCGACCTCCACGGCCAGCCGCTTGGCCGCCGGATCGAGCGACGGCCCCTTGGGCACCGCCCAAGACCGCATCACGCCGCCGACCTCGAGCCGGAGATCGAAGTGGTGCGCGGTGGCCTTGTGTTCCTGGACGACGAAGACCCCGGCAGCGACGCCGCGGATCCCGAACTGCTTGTGGCCCTCGACGCGCGCAGCCACGGCATCGGAATCCCCGACCGACTCCAGCAGTGCCGCGACGGCGTCGGGGTCGCCTTCGGCGTGGATCTCCCCGCCGGGCCGCACCCAGCCCATCACGCCGAGCTTCCGCGCCCGCGCGGCGACGGCCTCGACGTCGACCGCCGCCCCGGCATCGGCACGCACCGCCTGACGCATCACCCGCCACGGTACGCCTGCGCCGTTGCGACCGCACACAGTGAGGGGCGCATAGGCTTGCTGGAGGATCGTGATGATGCTGTCGCATGGCCCCGCCGTGATCGCGCGCTATTTCCAACTCGACGCCGAGCTCGACGTCGACGGGGTGACGGCCCTGTTCACCGACGACGCCGTGGTGGCCGACGAGCGGGAAACCCATCACGGCAAGGAAGCGATCCAGGCATGGCGGGCCGGCCCGGCGTCGAGGTACACGTACACCACCGAGATCCTGGGTAGGAAGCTCATCGCACGGTTGGTCATCGCGCCCTGAGCGTCGGGGGGACCTGTTCAGCCGGGCGGTATGGCGACAGCGCTACCGGTGCGAGGACTTCGTCTCGATCCAGTCGACGTAGAGGTTGCGCTCGGCGAAGCCAGGACCCGTCGACCTTGGCGAAGGTGTCGTCATAGCGCAGGTGGGGGTACCTCAGAGAACCATGGCAGCTCCCTATCGGATTCTGCTGTTCGATATCGACGGCACATTGGTCACGACCGGTGGCGCCGGCGCGGTCGCGTGGAAGAGGGCGTTTGAGGAGCTTTACGGCATCCCGGCCGACATCGGCCAGTTCACGGACGCCGGGATGACCGATCCGGACGTTG
>JAWVFY010000102.1:0-11012 GCA_033855575.1 Solirubrobacteraceae bacterium | reverse complement strand
TCGACATGCCCCATCCCGTGGTCGACCGGATCGTCGCGCTGGCCCACGAGCACCGCGCCCCGGTGCTCTTCCATGCGGGGCGCGGGTTCCCGGGGCTCGGCGTCGAGGTGGCCGAGCTCGCCGCCCGGCATCCCGACGCCCGGCTGATCCTGGCCCACGCCGGCATCAGCGACCTCGGGCATCTCGCGGCGGTCGTGGCCGAGGCGCCCAACATCTTCTTCGACACGTCGTGGTGGCTGGTCTCGGACATGCTGATGCTGTTCACCGCCGTCCCACCCGGCCGGATCCTCTACGCCAGCGACATGCCCTACGGCTCCGCGCGCTACTCGGCCCTGCGCGACCTGCGCTGCGCGGCGCAGGTGGGGCTCGGGCCCGAGGCGCTGGTGTCGATCACCGGCGGCCAGCTCGAGCGCATCGTCGCGGGCGACGAGCCGCTCGACCTCGGGCCGGCACCGGGCGCCGCGATGCTCGGAGAGCGCGACCTGATCGCCGAGCGCGGGATCGCCTACCTGGCCACCGCCTGCCAGGGGATGTTCCGTGGCATGGACCCGACCGAGCCGCTCAGCCTCGCCCGCCTGGCCCTGCGCGACTCCGCCCGGCCGGAGATCATGCAGGCCGACGCACTGGTCGCGACGGCCGCCGAGCTGGCCGCCACCAACCCCGACGAGCCGCGGGCCGGCGCCTATGCGGCGATCGGCGCACAGCTGGTCCTGGGGACGCCTGCGGCGTCCTGAACGCGCCGTAGGCTGGCGACGTGGATCGCTGCATCGCCCACCTCGACATCGATGCCTTCTACGCCTCGGTGGAGCTGCTGCGCCGACCCGAGCTCAGGGGCCTGCCGGTCATCGTGTCGGGCAGCGGGCCGCGGGCGGTCGTCACCACCGCCAGCTACGAGGCGCGGAGGTTCGGGATCGGCTCGGCGATGCCCACGTCGCGGGCCCGCCGGCTGTGCCCGGAGGCCGTCCTGGTCGCGCCCGACTTCACCGCCTACCGCGAGGCGTCCACCGCGGTCATGGCCCTGGTGCGCGGCACGGGGGCCGAGGTCGAGCAGGCCGGCCTCGACGAGGCCTACCTCGACCTCACGGGCATGCTCTCGCCCCGCGCCGCCATGCGCCGCCTGGTTGCCGCGATCGCCGAGCAGACCGGCCTGACCGCGTCGGTCGGGATCGGGCCCAACAAGCTCGTGGCCAAGGTCGCCTCGGACGCCGAGAAGCCCCGCGGGTTCGTCGCGCTCACACGCGAGCAGGCGTGCGAGCGATTCGCCGCGGCCCGGCCGGGGCTGGTCCCGGGCATCGGCCCCAAGACCGCCGAGCGCCTGACGACGATGGGGATCACGACGCTCGGCGCGCTCGCGGTCTGCGACGAGGAGGCGCTGGCCGCCGCCTTCGGCCCGCGCCACGGCCGCGACCTGATCCGCCGGGCGCGCTTCGAGCACGACGGCGAGGTCACCAGCGTGCGGATCGCCAAGTCGGAGTCGCGCGAGACGACCTTCGACGTTGACGTCGCCGACCCCGCCGAGATGGAGCGCATCATCCTGCGCCTGGCCGACGAGCTATGCGAGCGCCTCGGGCGCCAGGAGCGCCGCGGGCGGACCGTGAGCATCAAGGTGCGCCTCGACGACTGGACGACGGTCACACGCGCCCGCACGCTGCACCACGCGGTCAACGAGGCGCCGGTCGTCCGCGACGTCGCGCTCGGGCTGCTGCGCGCCTACGCGCCGGCACGACCCGTGCGGCTTCTCGGCGTCCAGGTCGCCGGGCTCGACCGCGACGACGCGGCCCCGGCGCCGGGGGCGACGAGCCAGCTCGCGCTGCCCGTGTAGCGTCCGCGCGCATGGCGCTCCATCACGTCCGTCGCGGCTCGGGCGAGCCGCTGCTGCTCATCCAGGGCATGAGCGGCCACCACCTGCACTGGGGCGAGCCGTTGATGGCCGGGCTCGTGCCGCACTTCGACACGATCGCGATCGACCACCGCAACACGGGCTACAGCCCGCGCGTCGACGGCCCGTTCACGCTCGTCGACCTCGCCGAGGACGCCGTCGGCGCGCTCGACGACCTGGGGATCGAGTCGGCCCACGTCCTGGGGATCTCGATGGGGGGCATGGTCGCCCAGGAGCTGGTGCTGCGCCACCCCGACCGGGTGCGCACGCTCGTGCTGGGCTGCACCTACGCCGGCGGGGCCGAGGGGACGCTGACCTCGCCCGAGGTCGCGCAGATCCTCGCGGCGGGCATGCAGTCCGGCGACCGCAGCACGGCACTGCGCGCGGCGTGGAGCGTCAACGTCTCCGAGGTCTTCGGCGCCGACGAGGCCAACTACGCCGCGTTCGAGGAGATCTCGGCCCGCAAGCCCGTTGCCGTCGAGGTGATCATGCGCCAGATGCAGGCGATCGGCGGCCACGACGCGAGCGCCCGGCTGGCCGAGATCGCCGCGCCGACGCTCGTGATCCACGGCACCGACGACCAGATGCTCCCGTTGTCCAACGGCGAGGCCATCGCCCGCGCGATCCCCGGCGCCCGCCTCGAGGTGCTCGACGGCGTCGGGCACATGTTCTGGATCGAGCAGCCGCAGCGATCCGCGCAGCTCGTCCGCGAGCACTGCCTGGCCGGCGCCGACAGGGTAGGGACCTAGAACCGGCGCGCCTCAGGTGGGCCTCGGGCATGATCTCGCCCGTCGTCGTCTCGATAGGCAGGGGAGGCCTTCTTCGATGCAACTCGTTCGCCGTACGGGTGCGCTGGCGCTCGTCGCCCTCGGTGCGCTGTCCGGTACCGCTCACGCCAGCACGGCGCTGTGCGACGTCCCGATCACCGCCAGCGACGGGACGGTCCTTCGCGCCAACCTGTGGCTGCCCTCGCCGAGCACCGGCCGGGTGCCGACCGTGCTGACCGTCTCGGGCTACAACAAGGACGCGACGAACCCCACGGGCCAGGGCTGCAGCGGGTCCGGGGGGCTGGCCACCGCCGACACGACGCTGGCCGACAAGGGCTACGCCGTGATGCTCGTCGACGACCGCGGGACCGGCGCCAGCCAGGGCAAGTGGGACTCGTGGGGCGAGCGGACCCAGCTCGACTACCAGGACGAGCTCGACTGGATCCAGGCCCAGAAGTGGTCCGATGGGTCGGTCGCCACCACCGGCGGGTCCTACATGGGCATCACCTCGCTGCTGGTCGCCGAGGCCGACGCTGTGCGCGTCCGCCAGGGCAAGCCGCGCGCGGTCCGGGCCGTGTGGGCCGACATCCCCATGTCCGACGCCTACCGCGACGTGACGTTCCACGGCGGCGCGATCGACGGCGGCTTCATCCCCCTGTGGCTGGGCCTGACGACCTCGCTGTCGGACCTGCCGCCGTCGACGCTGGCCAGCGACCCGCAGGGCTCGCTGAGCACCTACGCCGACCACCTGCGCAACGGCTATGACTTCGCCGCCCAGAAGGTCGTGCAGACCACGCTGGGCCAGGACGCGGCCTACGACGGGCCGTTCTACCGGCTGCGCTCGCCGGGCGACCGGGCGGCGCAGATCCGGGTGCCGGTCGTCATCCAGGGCGGCTGGTGGGACATCTTCCAGCGCGGGGAGCCGCTGCTCTACGAGCAGCTCACCCACTCGCCTGACAAGAAGCTGATCATGTCGCCGCACTACCACACGACCAGCGGCCCGGCCCAGGAGGACCCCAACCTCAAGCAGAAGTGGTTCGACCACTGGCTCAAGGGCACCGCCAACGGGGTCCAGGACGCCCCGGCCGTGAGCCTGTTCCCGATGAACGGGACGGCCTGGCAGCACTACCCGAGCTGGCCCGTGCCGGGCGTGCGCTACACGCCGTACTACCTGGGCGCCGACTCCTCGCTGGCCACCGCGGCCCCGGCGCAGGCCGGCCGCAACCAGGCACCGCTACTGCCCGTGTCGAGCCCCTGCTCGCGGATGACCGCCCAGTGGACCGCCGGCGCCGCGCAGGGGCCGTGCGAGACCGACAACCGGACGTTCGAGGCCACCGGCCTGACCTACACCACTCCGCCGCTGACCAAGGACACGCAGCTGACCGGCCCGATCGTCGCCAACGTCTGGGCCGAGCTCAGCGCGACCGACGCGACCCTGGTCGGTGTCGTCAGCGATGTCGACCCGTCGGGCGCATCGGATCAGGTCACGGCGGGCTTCCTGTTGGCCAGCCAGCGCAAGGTCGATCCCCGGCGATCCACCTACGGTCCGGGCCACGTGATGATCCGGCCGTTTCACCTGTTCACCAAGGCCAGCCAGGAGCCGGTCACGCCCAACGACCCGGCGCTGTACCGGATCGAGATCTACCCGACGTCGACCGTGTTCAAGAAGGGCGACCAGATCCGCCTGACCATCAACTCGGCCGACACCCCGGCGACGATGACCCCGGTGCCCGACCTGGTCAACGAGCTGGGCGGTGACATCACGGTGCTCAGCGGCGGGCGCTACGCGTCCCACGTGCTGCTGCCCGTCTCGGGCGGGAGCTGACGCCGCCGGGAACGGCTCAGTACAGCGCGCGGGCCAGCCGGCCGCGGTATTCGCGGGCGACCGGGCTCTCGACGCCCAGCTCGTCGAGGACGCCGACGACGGCACGGCGGATGTCGTCCTTGCGGCCGTCGGCGGTGGGGATCGCGTCGATCAGCAGCTGCAGGCCGCGCTCGGTCTCGCCCGCGTCGAGCGCGGCGAACGGGTCGGGCAGCTCGTCCTCGATCCGGATCCGAGCGAGCAGCGCGTCGGCCTGGAAGGACTCGCGGACGTCCTCGAGGACGTCGACGGCGGCGTCCCGGTCGCCACGGGCGAGCAGCAGGCGGGCCAGCGACACGGCGGCATCGGGGCGACCGGGCTCGAGCTCGAGCGCGCGGCGCAGCGACGCCTCGTCGCCGCTGCCCGCCAGGACCTCGGCCTCGCTGGGCACCAGCTTGTCGAAGAACCGGTCGACGGCGGGCGGTGGCTGGACGCCGACGAACTCATCGACGACGCGGCCGTCCTTGAACGCCTTGACCGCCGGGATGCCCTGGATCTGAAACGCGCGGGCGAGGTTCTGGTTGGCGTCGGTGTCGAGCTTGGCCAGGACGACCTTGCCCTCGCGCGCGGCCGCGGCCTTCTCCAGTGTCGGGCCCAGCTGGCGGCATGGGCCGCACCACTCGGCCCAGAAGTCGACAACGACCGGCGTGGTCTTGGAGCGCTCCAGGACCTCGGCCTCGAAGGTGGCTTCGGTGACATCGATGACCATGCGTCTCAGGGTACGAAACACTGGCGGCGTGCTCGCGGTCGACGACACCCCCGGTGAGGGCCGGGCCATCGTGCTCCTGCACGGGCTGACCGCGACGCGCCGTTACGTCGTGATGGGGTCCACGGCCCTGGCCCGGGCGGGCCATCGGGTGATCGCCTACGACGCTCGCGGCCACGGCGAGTCCTACCCCGCCCAGCCCTATGACTACCCGGCGCTGAGCGCCGACCTCCTGGGCCTCCTCGACGAGCGCGGCGTCGATCGTGCCGTGCTGGCCGGCGCCTCGATGGGCGCCCACACCGCGGTGCGCCTGGCGCTGGAGCACCCGGAGCGGGTCGCCGGCCTGGCCGTCATCACGCCGGCGTACCTGCCCGACGAGCCCAAGGACCTCGAGCGCTGGGATGCCCTGGCGCGGGGGCTGCGCGAGGGCGGGGTCGAGGGCTTCGTCGCCGCCTACGGGGTCGACGATGTGCCCGAGGCGTGGCGCGAGACCGTCCTGACCGTGCTGCGACAGCGGCTGAGCCGCCACGAGCACCCCGAGGCGGTCGCCGACGCCCTCGAGCAGGTGCCGCGCTCCGCGCCGTTCGGCGGTGTGGAGGACCTGCGGGCGATCGCGGTCCCGACCGTGGTCGTCGCCTCCCGCGACGAGGCCGACCCCGGCCACCCGCTGCACGTGGGGGAGGCGTATGCCGCTGCGATCCCCGGCGCCCGGCTGGTCGTCGAGGAGCCGGGGCGATCGCCGATCGCCTGGCAGGGCGGCCAGCTCTCGCGCGTGATCGCCGAGCTGGCCGACCGCACCTGAGCGCCGGGCCGTAGGCTCCGCGGCCGTGAGCGGATACTCCGACACGCCGCTGGCCGCCAAGCTCGGCTTCCGGGAGGGACACCGGGCCTCTTATGTCAACCCACCGGCGGGCTTCGCCGAGCTGGTGGGGGAGCTGCCCGAGCGCGTCCGCGTCGGCAGCACCCTCGAGGGACCGCTCGATCTCGTGGTGTGCTTCGTCCAGGAGCGGCGGCTGCTCGAACAGCGCCTGCCCGCGCTGCTCCGCGCGATCGAACCGCACGGGATGCTGTGGATCGCGTGGCCCAAGAAGGCGTCCGGCGTCGAGACCAACGTGACCGAGGACGTCGTCCGCGCGATCGCGCTGCCCACCGGCCTCGTCGACACGAAGGTCTGCGCGATCGACGAGACCTGGTCGGGCCTGAAGCTCGTCGTGCGCAGGGAGCTGCGCTGAGCGCGATCTACAGCCGCGAGGGCGAGATCTTCGTGCCGTCGGGCCATGCGCGGGGGCCGTGGGACGCGGCCGGCCAACACGGCGGACCGCCGGCGGCGCTGGTCGCCCGCGCGGTCGAGGGGCTCGAGGCGCCCGTGCCGATGCTGCTCGCGCGGCTGAGCATGGAGTTCCTGGGCGCTGTGCCCATGACGGCGCTCGAGGTGCGCGCCGCGGTGACCAAGCCGGGCAAGCGCCTGCAGCTCGCCGAGGCGACGGTGTGGGCGGAGGGGCGCGAGGTCATCCGCGCCCGGGCCGTCCGCATCCGCCGCGAGCCGGTGGCCGTGCCCGACAGCGCCGTCCCCGGGCCGCAGATCGCCCCGCCCGAGGCGCTCACGGCCGAGCGGCTCGGGCTACCCCCGCACGGCGAGGCCGAGGGCTTCGCCCGCACGGGCATGGAGCTGCGCTTCGCCGACGGCCGCTTTGCCGCGCCCGGGCCTGCCACCGCCTGGTTCCGGTTGGCGATGCCGCTCGTCGAGGGCGAGCCGACCAGTCCGACCCAGCGCACGGTCGCCGCCGCGGACTTCGGCAACGGGGTGTCGGCCGAGCTGCGCTTCGAGACCCACGTGTTCGTCAACGCTGAGCTGACCGTCCACCTCTCGCGCGAGCCGGTGGGCGAGTGGTTCGCGGTGCAGGGCGTCACGGAGCACGGGCCCGAGGGCACCGCGCTGGCCGCATCGGTCCTGCATGACGTCGAGGGCCCTGTCGGCCGCGCCGCCCAGGCGCTGTTCGTCGCCGACCGGCCCGCGGCGGTGGCCTGACGAAGCGCGACAATGACGGTCGTGGACCCGTTCTCCGTCCTCGGCGTCGACCCCGGCGTCTCCGAGCCCGAGCTGACCGCCGCCTTCCGGCGCGAGGCCAAGCGCTGGCATCCCGACCACCGGCGCGGCGACGCGGCGCGCATGGCGCAGGTCAACGAGGCCTACGCGCAGGCACGCAGCGAGCTGCGGCGCACGGCGCACCGGCGCCCCGCCGACCCGATGATCCGCCACCGCGCCGCGCCCGGCTCGTGGCTGCCCGAGCCGCTGCGCCACGCCCTGGGCTGGGAGCTGCTCAGCGCGCTGGGGGAAGGCGAGGAGGTGCGCCTGGTGGCCGAAGCGGGTCGCAGCGGCGCGGGCCCGGCCCGCCTGGCGTTGACCGATCGCCGGCTCTTGTGGCTCGTCGAGGACGCCGTGGCCGCGCGCGTGGACGGGGTGCGCTTCGGCATCGTTGCCGCGGTCGACCAGCGGCGCAGTCGTCTGGGACGCCGCGCGGTGCTGCGCCTGCGCACGCGGACGGGGCGACGCGTCTCGTTCGGCGACCTGCGGCCCGAGGCCGCCGAGGCGATCGCCTCAATGCTCACCGGCCGCGGGGCGGCGGCGTGAGCACGAGCGACCCGCTGGCCTCCCAGCGGCTGGCGGCGATGCGTCGCACCTACCAGCTCGGAGGCCTCGACGAGGCCGACCTCGAGCCGACCTGGCTGGCGCAGCTGCGCCGCTGGCTCGACGACGCCGCCAAGCACGGGATCCTCGATCCCAACGCGATGGTGCTGGCCACCGCGACGCCCGACGGCGCTCCCAGCGCCCGCACCGTGTTGCTCAAGGGGCTCGACGACGGCGGCCTGGTCTTCCACACCAACTACGCGTCGCGCAAGGGGCGCGAGCTCGAGGCCAACCCGCGTGCCGCTGTCGTGTTCCCGTGGTATGACCTGCAACGCCAGGTGCTGGTCGAGGGCACGGTCGCTCGAATGGCCGAGGCCGACTCGAGCTCCTACTGGGCGTCGCGCCCGCACCGCTCCCAGATCGGCTCGGCGGCCAGCCGGCAGTCGCAGGTGATCGGCTCGCGAGCCGAGCTCGAGGAACGCTTCGCCGCACTCGAGCGCGAGCACCCCGGCGAGGGACCGATCCCGCGGCCGGCGCACTGGGGCGGGCTGCGGCTCGCGCCCGACAGCGTCGAGTTCTGGCAGGGCCGCCTGGACCGCCTGCACGACCGCCTGCGTTTCCGCCGCAGCGCGGAGGGCTGGATCGTGGAGCGGCTGGAGCCGTGAGCGGCCGGTCAGCCCAGGCGGGGCGCGGCCTCACGGCGCAGCGACCCCGGCTCGATGACCGCGTCGGGCGCGCCGAGCAGCTCGTCGACGATCCGCTGGCACTGGCTGATCGCCAGGCTGAGGGAGCGCCGCGCGTCGTCGGGCTCGGTGGCGAAGCGATAGCGGGCCAGCACCAGGCTCTGGATGACGGTGTCGTTGAGGTCCATGGCCCGCCGGCGGCGCGCCTCGGACACCTCGGCCTTGCGCTTGTCGCCGAGATCGCGCGCGCTGTCGGCGACGCCGACGATCGCTCCGGTGTGGTCGCGCAGCGGCGACAGCGCGGCGCTGACCTCGACCGGCGAGCCGTCGGCCGCCCGGCGCTGCGTGTCCTCGTGCAGGCTCTCGCCGCGCTCGGCGACCCGGGCGACGGCGGCCAGCCATGCGGTGCGCCCGTCGGGGTCCAGCAGGATGTCGACGCGGGCGCCCACGGCCTCCGAGGCGGGGCGCACGTAGAGCTGCTCGGCGGCGGGGTTCCAGCTGGTTATGACACCTTCGAGCGTGCAGGTGAAGATCGCGTCGTGCGAGTTCTCGACCAGCGACACCAGCCGGTCGGAGGCCTCGCGGGCGCGGATCTCGGCGCTGACGTCCTCGCAGATGCCGATCATGCGGACCGGCGCGCCGTCGGGCGCCAGGACCATCTCGCCGCGCGTGCGCATCAGGAACTCACTTCCGTCGGGCCGCACGATGCGCTTGACGTCCTCGAACGGCTGATGGTCGGCGAAGCAGCGCCGGTTGCGCTCGTCGACCGACGCGCGGTCGTCGGGATGCACGCGGCCGAGGAACTCCTCGTAGGAGACCTCGATCGACTGCGCCTGGAGGCCGTAGATCCGGTAGAGCTCGTCCGACCACGTCACGACGTTCGTGGCGATGTCCCATTCCCAGCTGCCGATGCGCGCGAGCTGCTGGGCGTCGGCGAGCAGCCGGCGGCTCAGCGCCAGCTCGGCTTCGAAGGCGGCGATCCGGTCGTCCGTGGCCACTTCCGCGACGCTAGCAGGGAGAACGTGCGCCCGCTGCTTCGATGCCCTCGCGCGGACAAGGCGTCATAAGATGGATTATCGAGCATTCAAGGAACGCGGTGCGAAGACCCAGATCGCGCTGGTCGTCTTCCCGGGCGTCCTCCTGCTCCTGGCTGGGCTGCTGTGGCTCGGCGGCGTGGTGATCGGCATCGGTGCGCTGCTGATCGTGCTGGCGCTGCTGGTCTGGCCGCTGCTGGTCGCCGGCGATGACGCTGCCGGCTGACCTGATCGAGGACGTCGTCGCGCTCGGCGCCGGGCGCGAGCTCGTGCTGCTGCGCCCGCGCGACGCCGAGGCGCTGCTCGACGAGGACGCGTTCGAGCAGCGCGACGAGTTCATTCCCTACTGGGCCGATCTGTGGCCCAGCGCCGTCCTGCTGGCCCGCACGCTCGCCGGGCGCGCCCTGCGCGGTGCCCGCGTGCTCGAGCTCGGCTGCGGCCTGGGCCTGCCCAGCCTGGCCGCCGCGCTGGCGGGCGGTCGCGTGCTGGCCACCGACTGGGCGCCCACCGCGATCGAGGCGGTCCACCTCAACGCGCACCGCAACGCGCTCGAGATCGAGGCGGCGGTCGTCGACTGGCAGGACCCGTCGGCGCTGCTGGCCCGCGGCCCCTGGGATCTCGTGATCGCTGCTGACGTGCTCTATGAGCGCCGCAACGTCGTGCCCCTCACGCGCCTGATCGGTGAGCTCGACGCCGAGACCTGGCTCGCCGACCCCGGCCGCGCACCCGCGGTGCAGCTGCTGGCCGACCTCGAGCTCGCCGGCTGGCGCCGCTCGGACCTGGCGGCCACCCGCCGCCCCGCGGTCACCGTGCACCGCCTCGAGCCTCGACGGATGTACGAACTCCAACAGACCGGTTTTTAGCCGCAATCCCCTGCTATGGCGCGCGTTATAGGCCGACATGCACCACGACGGCCGGCACCCCACCTCCGCGGCGCCCTTCGCCGCTCCCGACCTGCACGTCTGTCGCGGGTGCCGGTGGACCTTCGTCGTGCCGGTGGCCATGATCGACGTGCTCGGGCCCGACCGTTACCTCGTCGAGCTGCAGTGCACCAACTGCGGCCTGACGGTCGTCGAGCCACACGACGACCAGGTGCTCGAGGCACTCGATCGCGAGCTCGACCGCCAGGTGGCCGACATGCGCGCGGCGCTCGAGGTCTGGGAGGTCACCCGGCAGGCCGAGGAGGTCGACGCGTTCGCCCAGGCGCTCCAGGACGATCACATCCTCCCCGAGGACTTCTAGGGGTGGCGGAAGGGGCCACGTGGCCCCTGAAGCCGGGTCCCCTCCCGGTCTAGGCATCCCTACCATCGGACGGGATGCCGTCCAGCGCTCCCGACCGCCGGCCGATGGCCCTCGCCGGCGGCTGCCTGATCGCCGGTCTCGCGGTGCTCGGCCTGGCCCTGAGCCAGCTCGGCGGGACCCCCGCGGCGCCCCCCGCCGCCGCAGCGCCCGC
>JAWVFY010000101.1:0-2903 GCA_033855575.1 Solirubrobacteraceae bacterium | reverse complement strand
ATCCGCGGCGACGATAGCGGCCGGTCGGCGGCCGCGAGCGCTCAGCAGCCCGAGTGCGGATCGGCCGGGTTCGGGGCGACCCGCCGGCACTCGGTGTAGGACGTGCGGTAGTACAGCGCGCGGCGCTCGACGCGGTCGACCGTCTCGTCCCAGATGAACTGCATGTTGTTGTTGGCCTCCACGGCGTAGGCGGCGAGCCCGCCGGTGATGGCCCCGCCGTTCTGGAAGGCGATCCGCGCGTGGGGCGCGACGAGCAGCATCTTGACGTTGGCGCTGTTGCGCCAGGCGATGAAGTTGCCGTTCACGCCGTCGCCGTCCAGCGTGGCGGGGGCGGACCCCGACGGGGCGCCATAGATGAAGATCTGGGCCCCGAGCGAGCTCGTGGCGTTGGCCAGGATCCCCGACCCGTTACCCATCGTCAGCGTCCCGGACGTCCCCGCCGAGCACGCCGACACGCCGTTGATCAGGCGGGCCGACGAGTCGAGGAACACCCGGACGTAGGGGAAGTTCGTGGGATCGGTGATGCTCAGCACGCCGTTGTTGGGCAGCGAGATCCCGCAGAAGTCGTAGATGGCGGGGTGATCGATGTCCGCGCTGCCGTCGAGCGTGACGGTGCAGCCGTTGTTGGGGAGCGCGAGGACGCGCGTCGCCCCGGTGTAGGAGGCGCCGCTGCAGCCGGCGGTCGCGTGGATCCCTACCCCGTTGTTGTTGCCGGCCGGCAGGCTGGTGTCCGTCAAGCCGTCCTGGCCCGTCCAGAACAGCGACTCGATCGACGGCAGCGAGAGCTGGGTGCTCAGGTTGACGACGCCGCCGGGCTGCGCCCCGGTGAGGCTGGGGTTGGGGACGCCGTTGACGGTGGTCGGCGCACCCTGCCCCATGTAGAGCCGCGACGAGTTGCTGTTCAAGGACGCATCCGAAGGGTCGCCGATCCAGCAGCCCAGCGACGTCGTCAGCACCCCGTTGGTGCCGACGCTGCCGATGATCTCGCCGGTGCCGTTGGGCAGCGTCGCCGGCGAGGCGCACTGCGCCAGCGTGTAGCTGGCGCCGGCGCCCTGGCCGATCTTGACGTCGTTGATGCCCAGGATCCCGGGGATCGGGAAGATGAAGCTCGCGCTGGCGACGCGGATCTGGGCGCGGCGCACCGAGCCGCCGACGTTGCCGATCGACGTGATGCAGCGCTGATGGAGGCTCAGCCGGGGGCGGGTCGGCGCGCTGACCTGGGCGCCCGAGCAGGCGATCGGAGTCGTGGCGCCGGCCGAGATCGTGAAGCTCGCGGTGCCGCCCGTCGACAGGGCCACGGTGTAGGGCCCGCACTGGCCGGCGACGGCGGTGGTCTTGGTCGCGATGGCGTTGGCGCCCGTGCCCGGGCAGGTCCCGTCGCTGATCGGCGTCGCCTGGTTGAGATAGAGCGTGCCGAGCCGCAGGCCGCTCTCGGCCGCGGCCAGCGCCCGCACCGAGCGGCGGTCGGCGCTCGTCTGGTTCTTGGTCGCCAGCGTCGCCGTCGCCACGCCGGCCGAGATCACGCCGATCACCAGGAGCACGCCGATGGCCACGACCAGGGCGACACCGTCCTGGCCGCCCGCGACGATGGACCGCAATCGGGCGCGCTGCACGACCCGGTAATCGGCAGGCAGCACCGGGCCTTAAGGGCCGGGCCGGTTGGGGCGTGGACGTTCGTACTAGGCGACGTGAGCGCTGGCGGTGTCCGCCAGGACCTCGCGCGGCAGCCTCCGCGAGACCACCTTCGACACGCCGTCGTCGCCCATCGAGACGCCGTAGAGCGTGTCGGCCGCCTCCATCGTGCGCTTCTGGTGGGTCACGACGATGAACTGAGCCGCGTCGGCGTGGCGCTCGAGCAGGTTCAGGAAGCGGGTGATGTTCAGGTCGTCCAGGGCGGCCTCGACCTCGTCGAGGATGTAGAACGGGCACGGCCGGGCCAGGAAGACCGAGAACAGGAAGGCCAGGGCGGTCATCGACTTCTCGCCGCCGGAGAGCAGCGTCAGGCGCTTCATGGACTTGCCGGCCGGGGTGATCTCGATCTCGACGCCGAGGTCCTCGTCGGGGGCGGCGCCCGCGGTCTCCTCGGCGGCCACCTCGGCCTCCGCGGCGCTCTCGGCCGCCTCGTCGGGTGTCTCGGCCGACTCGCCGCCGCCCAGGACGGGCCGCGGCCCGCTGTCCTCGCGCACCAGCCGCAGCCGGCCGCGGCCGCCGGGGAACAGCTCGGCCGCGATCTGCTCGAAGTTGCGCGCGGCCGCCGCGAAGGTCTCTTCGAAGGTCTGGCGGATCTGGCGGTCGGTGTCGCGAATCAGCGTCCGCAGCTCGCGCAGCGCGGTCTCGAGGTCGGTGCGCTGCGCCTCGAGCTCCTCGACGTGGGCGACGGCCTCGTCGTACTCGGCCTTGGCCAGCGGGTTGACCGGGCCGAGCTGCTCGCGGCGGCGCGCCAGGCGCTCGATGCGCTCGCGCAGCGCCAGCGCCTCCTCGCCGGCCAGCGGAACCTCCGCCGGCGCGGGCTCCAGCCCCAGCCGCTCGGCCAGCGCGCCGAGCTCGGCCTGCGCATCGGCGGCCTGGTCGCGGACCTGCTGGGCCCGGACCTCGGCGGCCGTCAGCGCGTCGCTGTGCTCGCGCAGCGTCTGCTGGATCGCCGCCTCCTGCGCCGCGCACGCGCGCAGCCGCTCGGCGACGCCCTCGCCCGCCGTGCGGTCGGCGACCAGATCGGCCTCCAGCGCCTCGACGCGCACGGCGATCGCCGCGGCGGCGCCCTCCAGCGCCTGGACGAGCCGCGCCGCGGCGGGCACCAGCTCGCGATCGGCGACCAGCTGGCCGGCCAGGAAGGCCATCCGCTCGGCGCGCTCGGCGCGGTCGCGCTCGGCCCGCTCGGCCACACGGCGCTCGGCCACCAGCTC
>JAWVFY010000100.1:0-9867 GCA_033855575.1 Solirubrobacteraceae bacterium | reverse complement strand
CGCGGTCACGTTGCCGCCCTCGGTGACGACCTGCGGGAGCGGCTGGGCGAACGTGAGATGCCACGGCGGGTCGGGCGCGATGTCGGGGGGCAGGTCGACGACCTTGCGCATCGTCAGCGCGATCGCGGAGGTGGTGCCCACGCCCGGGCTCGGGCGCTGGCGCGCGACGAGCAGCGACGACAGGTCGCCGGGCTCGGCTTGGGTCACCCGCCCCAGCGCACAGCCGGCGTGGGCGAGGCGGGCCCGAGCCGAGGCGAGATCGGCGCCGATGAGATGCGGCACGACACAGGCGGTGCCCGCCGCAGCCGGCGCCTCGGCGGCGTCGGTCGCCGACTCGAGCTTGGCGCGCATGCGGAAGCTTCCCTCGACGACGTTCTGCGGAACGACCTGTGCCGTCCACAGGCCCGCCACCGGCTTGCTCGCGTCGACCTCGGCATCCAGGCGCTCGCCGAGGCCTCCCTCCTGGTAGGTGGTGTCGCTGGCCACCGGCGTCCCGTCGGGGGCGAGGAGCCGCAGCTGCCAGCCGTTGCTCTCGTCGGTCGAGTCCAGCGCGACCCGCAGATCCTTGGCCCCCGCGCTCAGCACCCGGATGCCGTAGCTGAAGCACGCGCCCTCGACGCCGCACCCGGCGGGGTCGTCCACGCGGCCGCTGGCCACGAACGCCCCGGGCCAGTAGTGCGCGGCGCCGATGCCCAGCGTCGCGACCGGGCTCGCGGCGACCGCGGGGACGGCACCGGCGCCCAGGGCGCCCACGAGAGCAAGGGCCGCGATCACCGGCCCGAGGAGGCGCCGGCGGGGGCGGGGGCGGTACGAGACGACCATGCCTCGCCAACGAGCCGCCATGCCGGGGCTTGTTGTACCGCCGGTCGAAGGTCCGGGCCGGCCCGTCGACGGCTGGTCCAGATCGCGCCTGCGAGGATGCCCGGATGGCCTTTGCCGATCCTGCCCCGCTGGCCCGCGAGCTCGCCGCGACGCTCCCGGATCGCCCGTTTCGCGTCGAGTTCTGGGACGGAACGGACGTTCCCGCGACAGCGGGCAACGGCGCCGGGCCGACCTTCCTCGTGCGCTCGCCGCGCGCGGTCGGCCATGCGCTCCGCGCGCCAGGCCAGCTCGGGCTGGGTCGCGCCTACGTCTCCGGTGATCTGGGCGTCGACGACCTCGACGAGGTGATCACGCTGCTGGCCACCTGGAAGCCGCCGAGCCTCGACCGCGCGGCCAAGCGCCGCCTGGCGCTCGGCGCGCTGCGCGCCGCCGGCCTCCAGCGACCGCCGGCGCCCCCCGCCTCCGAGCTGATCCTGCGCGGCCCGCGCCATTCCATCGGCCGCGACGCACGCGCGGTGCGCCACCACTACGACCTGCCGGCCGAGTTCTTCGCGCTGTTCCTCGACGCGTCGATGACCTACTCGTGCGCGGTCTGGAGCGACGATCCCGACGAGACGCTCGAGGTCGCCCAGGAGCGCAAGCTCGAGCTCGTCTGCACCAAGCTGGGGCTCGAGCCGGGCATGCGGGTGCTCGACGTCGGCTGCGGCTGGGGGTCCTTCGCGACGCACGCCGCCACGCGCCACGGCGTCTCGGTCGTCGGCATCACGCTGTCGGCGCCGCAGGCGCAGCGCGCGCAGCAACGGGCGGTGGAGGCCGGCGTGGGCGACCGGGTGGAGATCCGCGTCGCGGACTACCGCGAGCTCGCCGACCCGCCGTTCGACGCGGTCGCCTCGATCGGGATGGTCGAGCACGTGGGCGCCGTCAACATCGATGCCTACGCCGAGACGCTGATGCGCATGGTGCGGCCGGGGGGCAGGATCCTCAATCACGGCATCGCCCGGCTGCGCCACGGCGAGCCGGAGGCCGGGCCGTTCTCGGAGCGCTACGTGTTCCCCGACGCCGCCCCGCTGCACCTCTCGCGCGTCCAGCAGGCGTTCGAGCGGGCGGGCATGCAGACCGAGACCGTCGAGGGCTTCCGCGACGACTACGAGCGCACGCTGGCGCACTGGATGGCCCGGCTGGACGCCAATACCGAGCGGGCGCTCGCCCTCGCCGGCGCGGAGCGGCTCCGGGTCTGGCGCCTGTACCTCCGGGCGGCGCAGTCGGGCTTTCGCACCGGCTTCACCTCGATCTACCAGGTCAAGCTGGTCTCGCCCTAGCGCCGCGAGACGGTGCCGGCGCGGCGCCGTGCGCTGTTCCAGCCCCGCGTCGCCTTGAGCACGGTCTCGAAGTCCTCGAGCGACTCGCCGGCGCCCTGGGCCACGCAGGCCAGCGGCTCGGGCACCAGGCTCGCGGCCATGCCGGTCTCGGCGGTGACCAGCTCGGCGAAGCCGCGCAGCAGCGAGCCGCCGCCGGCCAGGTGGATGCCGCTGGTGGTGATGTCGCCCGCCAGCTCGGGTGGGGTGACCTCGAGCGTCGCGCGGATCGCGCCGATGATCTGCCGCAACGGCACCGACAGCGCCTCGCGGATCTCCTCGGAGCTGACCTGGACCGCGACCGGCAGCCCCGACTCGAGGTCGCGCCCGCGGATCTCCACGACCTGCTCGTGCTCGAGCGGGCACGCCGATCCGTTGGCGATCTTCAGGCGCTCGGCCGCCTCGGTCCCGGTGGCCACGCCGTGCACGGTGCGCAGGTGCGCGCTGATGGCCTCGTCGAGGTCGTAGCCCCCGATCCTCAGCGACTCCGAGCAGACGATCCCGCCGAGCGAGATCACGGCGACCTCCGACGTGCCGCCACCGACGTCGACGATCATGGTCCCCGAGGGCTCGGCGATCGGCAGCCCGGATCCGATCGCCGCCGCCAGGGGCTCCTCAATCAGCGCCACCGGCCCGGCACCGGCCGCGCCGGAGGCCTCCACCAGCGCCCGCCGCTCGACGTCGGTGATGCCCGACGGCGCGCACAGGACGAGGCGCGGATGGTCGAACCGCGAGCGGTGCACGCGCCCCAGGAACTGGCGCAGCATCTGCTCGGTGACCTCGAAGTCGGCGATCACGCCGTGGCGCAGGGGCCGGATCGCCGAGATCGAGGCGGGTGTCCGGCCGATCATCCGCTTGGCCTCCACACCCACGGCGTGGACCTCGTTGGTGGCCTGGTCGATGGCCACGACGGAGGGCTCGGACACGCAGACGCCCTTCCCGCGGACGTAGACCAGCGTGTTGGCGGTGCCGAGATCCACCGCGAGGTCGGGTGTCGACCCGAAGAGCCGTCGTGTTGCTCCCACGCCCTCAGCATGCCAACCCCGGGCGCGCCGCGGGAAGGATCGCCCAATCGGCCGCGTCTTGGGGGTCATCGGACCCTCACGGAAAGGCTGTTCATGAAGAAGCTGGCACTCGTCGTTGCCGTGGGCGCCCTCGCGGCCTCTACCACCGGAATCGTCTCGGCCTCCGCGCAGCGAGCGCACACCGCCGCTGCCAAGGCGAAGCTGATGCTCCGCACGGGCAAGCTCGGCCGCTACATCGTCGACGGCAAGGGCTTCACCCTCTATCTCTTCGAGAAGGACAGGACGACCAAGAGCACCTGCTACAGCGGATGCGCCCACACCTGGGCGCCGCTGCTCACCTCGGGCCGGGCCACCGCCGGACCCGGCGTCCAGTCGGCGAAGATCGGCACCACCCGGCGCAAGAACGGAAGCATGCAGGTGACCTACGGTGGGCATCCTCTCTACCACTACGACGACGACCACAAGCCCGGCATGACCCAGGGCCAGGGCAAGCTCGAGTTCGGCGCCAAGTGGTACGTCCTGGCCGCCAGCGGCAAGAAGATCGACCCCAGCTGAAGTCCCCCAACCAAGAAACCCAAGGAGCACTCCAATGTCCAGAACAACGATCTCTGCCCTCGTCGCCGCGGCCGCCGTCGCCGCGTCGGTGGTCAGCGCCCTGCCGGCCGGTGCGTCCGGGCAGGCCACCGCCACCGCCGCCGCCACGACCACGGTGACGCTGAAGAACATCAAGTTCAACCCGCGCAAGGTGACCATCAACCGGGGCGGCACGGTCCGCTGGGTCTGGCGCGACGGATCGATCGCCCACAACGTGACCGGTCCTGGCGTCAAGACCAAGACCTTCTCCAAGGGCAGCGTCAGCCACCGCTTCACGCGCAAGGGCACCTTCCGCTACCGCTGCACCATCCACCCGGGGATGACGGGGACCGTGGTCGTCCGCTAGCCAGCCGGCGCTCACGGCTCAGGCAACGAGAGAGGCCCGCCGAAAGCGTCGAGTGGACACTTGGGGCCGCTATGCGGCCATAACAGTCCACTCGACGCCGAGGGGGGCCTTTTGTTTGCGGGCGGGCTCTCACCGCAGGATGGTCAGCGGGACGCCGGCTCCGATGCGGCGCGACAGCCAGGTGATGGCCGCCGTGCTGAGCCGGATGCAGCCGTGGGAGACCGCGGTCCCCAGTGCCCCCGAGAGGTTGTTGATCCCGTGCAGGGCGATCTGGCCGGGCCCGCCGTCGAACTCCTGGAACACGTCGGAGCGAGCGCTGGTCGCCAGCGCGAACGGGCCGCCGGCGGCCGATGGGGCCAGCGACATCGCCTCCTCGATGAAGAACCGGCCGCGCGGGGTCGGCGTCGAGGGTGCGCCGACGACCGCCCGGAAGCGGCGCACCACTCGGCCCAGGTCATAGACGCTGACCACGCGCGTCGCGAGCCTGACCGAGAGCCGCCACTCGGTGGAGCTCCGCAAGGTCCGCTCGGTCGAGATCCAGCCCTGCAGCCCGTTCGGGCGGCCGGGCAGGGCAACCTGCACCCACGACCGGCCGTCGCCGCTGGTCGCGTGCCCGAGGACCGGCAGGACCGTCGGGACGTGGGTCAGCGGACGCCGGCCGGCGACGGTCGCGACCGGCTTCGCCTTCGCCGTGGGCGCGGCGCGGGCGACGTGGTCGCCGGAGAGCACGACCAGCGACTGGCGCGCGGGCACTCCCGCGGCCTGCGCGGGAGCCACCGCTGCGCCCCCCGCGGCCAGCGCGAGGAGCCCGATGGCGGCACGGCGACTCACCCGGTGAACTGCGAGGGGCCGGGCGCGGGATGCAGCACCGCTGCTGCACAGGTGCGGTAGTGGAACGTCAGGGTCCTGGCCCGGGTGGCGTCCTTGAACGTGACGCGCGCCTGAAGCGTGGCCCGTGCGCCGGCCACCGGGTGGATGTAGACGTGAAACGGCGATCCGCTCCTGCTGGCGATCTGCTTGCCCTGCAGCGAGAAGACGACGCGCTTGATCAGGTGGCCGCGAACGGTCGCCAGGAACCCGGTCGTGCACTGCGCGTACGGCGAGCGGGGGGCGGCCGGCGGGCGGGGCGACAGCGTCGCGGTGCCCCGGTGGCCCGGAGTGCCTGGGCGGCGGGCGGTCGGGGACTGGGTGCCGGGCGTCGCGGCGCCGGTGCCGGGCGTCGCGGCGCCGGTGCCGGTGCCGGGACCGGTCGTGGCCCCCGCACCCGGCGTCGTGGTGCCGGACGGCGTCGAGCCGCTGGCGCACGCCGGGCCGTTGAGCACGTTGTCGTCGAGCGTCACCGCGCCGTTGCGAGCGAGCATGCGGCCCTGGACGGTGGCGGCGTGATTCAGCGTGATCGAGGTGAGCGCCATGACGGTGCCCTGGAACGCCGTCGTGGTCCCGAGCGTCGCCGAGCTGCCCACCTTCCAGTACACGTTGCAGGGCGAGGCGCCGTTGATCAACCGGACCGAGCTGGCCGACGCCGTCGTCAGCGTGGAGCCGATCGCGAAGACGAACTGCGCGCTGGGATCGCCCTGCGCGTCGAGCGTGACCTGGCCGGTCAGCTGGGCCGACGAGGAATACCGGTAGGCCCCGGCGGTCAACGTCATGCCGCCGAGGTCCTGGCCCGTGAGGTCGGAGGTGATCGGCTGGCCGGCGGCGACGCCGTAGGCGGTGGTGAGGTCGCTCTGCGCCTGACCGGCGACCGCGTCGTTGTCGTGCGTGGCACCGTTGACCACGGCGGGAGAGCCGAACCCGACGAGCGCTGTCCCGGGCGCGACGCCGAGGTCGCCGTTGAGGACCGAGGGGCCTGTGTTCGTGACCGTCGTGCCTCCCAGCACCACGAACGGAGCGGCGGTGCCGAGGTTGACCGCGGACGCGTGAGCGGCCACCGGTGCGGCCAGCGCGAGGCCGGCGGCGAGGACGATCCCAGCACGTCGAGCGCGCGTGAGACGGAGCGGGTTGGACATGTGTCCCTTCCCTCTATGGGGGAGCAGCCCCTCATACGTCCTCTGGTCCCCACGGATCGCTGACAGGCGATCGATGCGGCGGTTCGTTCCCTCGGGAGCCCGGCGAACTCCGGCGGAGTCCCGTGGCTTTGCGAACCCGTCTCGCGGCGGGGGTGCCCTTGTCAAGAACGCTGCTCTTGTGTCCTGCATGTATCGCCAGAACTGCGTCTGGCCTTGAATGCGGGCTCGCGCCGCATCCTTTCTGCACCCCGCGCGTTGAAAGCGCCACGATGCGGCGATCGGTCCTCCCCGTGGTGTCGGCGATCGCGCTCTGCGCGCTGGTTGCCCCGCCGGCCGTCGCGCTGCAGGTCGGCCTGAGCGATCAGCACGCCCGGATGTTCACCGAGCCCCTGTACCGCCGGCTGCACAGCCACTTCGCGCGGCTCGTCGTGCCCTGGGACGTCGCGCTGGCGTCGGGCTACGTGCGCCGGACGACCGCCGCGTGGATCGCGGGGGCGCGCCGGGCCGGGGTCCAGCCCAGCATCGCGTTCATCAGCGCCCGGTACCGGGGCGGCATCGGCGTGGCGCCGACCCGCAGCCAGTACCGCCGCGCCTTCGTGGCCTTCCGCCACCGGTGGCCCACCGTGCGCGTCTTCACGCCGTGGAACGAGGTCAACCACAGCGCCCAGCCCACCGCGCGCCGCCCCGCCCTGGCGGCGACCTACTACGACGTCCTGCGCGCGGCGTGCCCGCGCTGCACCGTGGTGGCGGCCGACCTGCTCGACACCGACAACCTCGCCGGCTGGCTGCCCCGGTTCCTGCGTGCCGTCCACGGCTCCCCGCGGCTGTGGGGACTGCACAACTACCGCGACGCCAACCGCGATCACGCCCTGGCCCGCAGCTGGACGCTGCGGCTCACCCAGCTCGTCCGGGGCCGGATCTGGGTCACCGAGGGCGGCGGCATCGTGGGGATGCGCAACACGTTCTCGGGCCGCACCGTCTGGCCCTATGACCCGCAGCGGGCGGCGCGGTCGCTCAGCCACCTGCTGGAGCTCGTCACCGCGCCCGAGGTGCGCCGCCGCTACACGCGCTTCTACGCCTACAGCTTCTTCGGTACGTGGAGCCGGCACCGGTTCACCACCCCCTGGGACTCGGGTCTGGTCGACCTCCAGGGCCGACCGCGGCCCGCCTACGCCGTGCTCCTCGGCGCGATGAGGTAGTCGCCGGCCGCGCCGGATCGACACCATGTCCCCGTGGCCCAGCTCTGGGAATCGTGGAACCAGCTCGTCGCGCAGCACCGGCGCGCGCTCGTCGGCGCCGTCACCGTGCTCGTCGTGGCCACCGGCGCGCTGGCCCTCGGCCAGCTCGTGCTTCCCGGCCTGGCGGCGTCACGGCTGCGGACGTCGCTGCGCGCCGACGGCAGGATCGAGGGCGTCTCGGTGTCGGCCACGCCGGCCCTGAAGCTGCTGTGGGGGCACGCCGACAGCGTCCGGATCCGGTTCTCGGCCATGCACGTCAGCATCGGGCGCACGGGCGCCCTGCTCGCCAGGACACGCGCGGCCCGGGACGTCGACGCGTCGATCGGGACGCTGGTCGACGGGCCGGTCGTCCTCAAGGACGCACGGCTGCGCAAGCGCGGCGCGAGCCTGCTGGTCTCCGCCACGTTGACGAGGAGCGCGCTGGCCGGCGCGCTGCCCCCTGGGTTCAGCGTCACGCCGGTGGCCAGCAGCGGTGCGGGGTTGCGCCTGCGGGCCGCCGCCTCGCTGTTCGGCCTGTCGGTCAGCACCGACCTCGCGGTGACGGCAAGGCAGGGCCGCGTCGTCCTGGCCCCGGTCGGCCTGGCGTCGCTCGGCGGGCTGGCGCAGCTGACGGTGTTCGCCGATCCGCGCGTCCACGTCGATGCCGTCGGCCTCCGGGCGGGCCGCGGTGGCGCCTACGTGCTGGAGGGCAGAGCCCATCTGGCGCCGTAGAGCCGATCAGGAGCGACTCAGGAAGCATCCCGAGACTCGCAGAGGGTGAGCGATCCGAGCGCCGAGTCTGCCGTCGCATCGCGCTGGGCGCCGGCGCGAGGCGCGTGGCCGGCCGGAGCGCTCGCCGTGATCGTCGGCGCCGCGGCGTTCCTGCGCTTCTACGCCATCGCCCGTCAGGGGTTCTGGTACGACGAGGCCCAGACGGGATGGATGCTCCGGGCGCCGTTCGGGCGGATGCTCGCGGGCGTCGCCCGGACCGAGTCGGCGCCCCCGCTGTACTACATGGTCGCCTGGGTCTGGGTCCGCGTGTTCGGCGACAGCCAGGCGGGCCTGCGGTCGCTGTCGGCCGTCGCCGGCCTCGCCACCGTCCCCGCTGCCTTCGCCGCGACCCGGCTGCTGATCGGCCGCCGCGTCGCCCTGATCGCCGCCGTGCTGCTGGCGGTCAACCCCCTGCTGGTCTGGTACTCCCAGGAGGCGCGGGCCTACGCCCTGCTCGTCCTGGCGTCCACGGTGGCCCTGTGGATGTTCGCCCGGGCGCGGGAGCGACCGACCCCGCGCCGCCTGGCCGCGTGGGCGCTCGCCGCTGCCGCCGCCATGTGGACGCACTACTTCGCCGCGTTCCTGGTGATCCCGGAGGCGCTGCTGCTGCTGCCGGCGGTGGGCCGCCCGCGGCGCCCGTATCTGCTCGCCGTCGGCGGCCTGGGCGCGGCGGCCGTCCCGCTGGTCGTGCTCGCGGCCGGCCAGAGCCACCACGCGGCCTGGATCGGCAGCCTGTCGCTTCCCCTGCGCGTCGAGCAGGTGGCGCGGTCGTTCGTGGACGGGTTCACCCCACCCGCCGGGCGCGCCGTGGTGCTCGTCAGCGCCGCCATCGTGGCCACGGCGCTGCTGCTGGCAACTCTCGGCAACGACCGGGTCGAGCGCCGCCGGGTATCCGCGATCGCCGTGATCGGCGCCGTCGCGCTGGCGCTCCCGCTCCTGGCCATCGGTGCCGGCCTGGACTTCTTCGACGGCCGCAACACGATCGCCGGCGTCGTGCCGCTGGTGATCGTCCTGGCCGCCGGGTTCGGCGCCCGGCGCCGGCTGGTCGTCGGCCTGCCGCTCGCCGGCGTGCTCGTCGTGCTGTCGGTCGCGCTGGTCGCGCGGATCTGGACGGACGCGCCGGCGCAGCGCCCCGACTGGCCCGCCCTGGCGGCGGCGCTGCGCCGCCTGCCCTCCCCCCGGGTCATCCGCCTCGACGGCGGGAGCCGCAGCTGGGCGCTGCCGCTGACCTTCCAGCTGCGGCGCACCTGGTGGGTGACCCACCGGGGCGCTCGTGTCCGCGAGATCGACGTCGTGCGGCGGCTTCGCATGCGGGGAGCGTGCGCGCGGGGCATCTGGTGGGGCGCCGCCTGCGACATGCCCGAGCTGCCCGCCCCGCGGCGACCACCGCTCCCCCAGCTGCACCTGGTGGCGACGATCGAGGCGGGCGGCTTTGCCATCGCGCGCTACCGCGCCGCCCGTCCCGTCCTCGTCTACCCCCATGGCCGGGCGGCGCGGTCCGTCCACCGGCGGCGCCATCCCAAGCGCCAGCTCCTGCTGACCCCCGCACGCGAGCCGGTCGTCGAGTGAGGAGCGCACGCGCCACCGCGATCGGAGCGCTCCTGGTCGCGGGGCTGTCGGCCTGCGGAGCGGCGTCGCCCACCGGCCCGCTGCCGCCGATTCCCGCCGCGCGGATCGCCGTGGTGGTCCTGGAGAACCACGGCCCGGCCGCCGTGCTGCGCCACGGCT
>JAWVFY010000099.1:0-4292 GCA_033855575.1 Solirubrobacteraceae bacterium | reverse complement strand
CACCGTGCCCGGTCCGACCGGCGCCGCGTCGTCGCCGGCCCCTGTCACCGGCAGCACCCCGACCTCGCCCAAGGGCTCGGTGCCCACCGGAGGATCGAGCAACGGCCTGCCCGTGCCCCGGGTGGGCAGCGCGGTCACCGGGGCCACCCATCAGACCGCGGGCACCGTCTCGCAGACGTCCCAGGCGGCGGCCGGCGCCGTCGCACCGGCCTCCCCGCCCCTCGCCGGTGCGCTCACCCAGATCGGCGCGGCGGGCAGCGCCGCGGTCGCCGGTACGGGTCAGGCCGTGGGCGGCATCATCAACAAGCTCCTGCCCTAGAGCGTCTTGGCTCTCAGCGTCGCGCGCGTGACCGGTGGCGCCGGCGGAGCGCAGCGTGTCGTGGCTTGGTGTCGCGGATCAGCGCCACCCAGGTGCGCTGGTGCTGGTGGCCCTTGCCGGCCGCGGTGAGGACCACCGTCGCACCGCTCGGCGACAGAGCCGGAGGCTCGCCCGCGACGAGCGGCTGGCCCTGGTCGCGGACGACGTAGGTGTTGCCGCCGGCCGAGGCCATCTGGTTGTAGTCGCCCTCGAAGGATCCGTTGCGCGAGAAGGCGTCGTAGAGCGCGTAGGACGGAACCGAGTTGATCCGCAACGGCGCGCTCCACGTCGCACCGCCGTCACGTGACTCCTGGAAGAACGTGTCGATGGTCGGGCTGAAGTCCTGGGCCTGCCCCGAGGCGGCCTCGCGCCGCTGCCGGTAGGCGACCTGCACGACGCCCTTGCGAGGCACGGCGACCGTCACGTTGTAGTGGTCGACGCTGTCGTTCGCCGGCCCCGGGTTGACCCGGGTGGCCGGCGACCAGGTGACGCCGCTGTCGGTGGAGCTGCTGATCACCGCGTCGTTCGCGCCGTCGGTGCGGAAGCGCCCGTCGTCCCAGACCGCGTAGACCGCGCCGGTGTCCGGATCGACCGCCGCCGCGGGCAGACCGTCCGATGCGCGCTGCGCGCGGACCGTGTTGGTCTGGTTGCTGGCGACGTCGACCGGCGGCAGAAACGCGAGCGGCGCGGGCCAGGGGGTGCTCCCGGCCGCCGGGGCGCGGCTGAAGACCTGCTCGCCGAGGGCGGCGTCCGGCTCGCCCTCGCCGCCGAACGTGGTCGGAAGGCCGCCGCTGTCGGCGTTCATCACGATGCCGAGGCCGCCGTCCTTCATCACCACGGGATACGCGCCGATGCCCTGGCCGAGGAAGACGAGGCCGGGGATCGTCTGCAGGTTCGGCAGCCAGTTGGCGAGCTGATCGCAGTCGTGGTCGCAGTAGTTGTAGACCACCGGCGCGACGCGGTCCCAGACCACGTAGACCCGGCCCTTGTGGTGGCCGGGCGCGTCGCTCTGGTCGACCACGATCCAGTTCTTGTCGTTCAGTCCGCCGATGTTGTCGTCCTGGAAGACGACCGGCGCGCTCCAGGTGCGGCCACCGTCCTTGGACACGTTGGTCGCGATCCCGCTCGGCAGCCCGCTCTCCTCGTTCTGGTCGAAGACCAGGGAGTTGGCATAGACCACGTTCCCGGGGCCGAACGCGACGACCGCGTCGCTGGCGCGCTCCCACGTCCCGCCCTGCCCGACGCGGTGGGTGAGCTTGGGCAGCTCGCCCGAGATCCAGGACCGGCCGCCGTCGAAGCTCGTGGCGAACCCGTTGGTGGCGTCGCCGCCGTTGGCGATCCGTCCCTCCTGGTAGGCGGTGACGATGTTGTTCGGGCGCTCGGGGTTGACCGCGATCGACGGCTCGATCTGCGTGTCGGGCTGGATCCAGTCCTGAATCGGGTCGTCGGTCGCGCTCAGGGCCTCGGTGCCGAGGGTGTAGCGCCCGGTCATGACGTCGCGAACGACCGTGGGCTGTGGTGCGGGCGCGGCGCTCGCGCCCGCCGTCCAGGTCGCCACGAGTGCGGCCGCGAGGGCGGCGGATCGAATCAAGCTCATGCACAGGACAACGCGCGCAGCGCGGCGTTCTTGCGGTTGGGCTCAGAGCAGCAGCGCGACCGGGTGCTCCAGGAGCTCCCGGATGCGGCCGAGGAACTGCGCGGCGTCGGCGCCGTAGAGGATCCGGTGGTCGCAGGCCAGCGTGACCGGCATGACCTGGCGGGCGACGATGTCGTCTCCGATCGGCACCGCGCGCGGAACCAGGGCACCGACCGCGAGGATCGCGGCCTGCGGCGGGTTGATCACCGCGGTGAAGCTCGACACGCCGTACATCCCGAGGTTCGAGACGGTGAACGTGCCGCCGCTGAGCTCGGGCGGCGTGATCTCGCCGGAGCGGACGCGTTCGGCCAGCGCCCGCGTGGCCCGGGCGATCTCGCTCACGCTGCGGGTGTCGGCGTCGAAGACGGTCGGCACGACGAGCGCATCCTGCGCAGCGACCGCCACGCCGACGTTGACGCGGCCGTAGAGCTCGAAGCGGCCGTCGCGGTAGGCGCCGTTGGCCCGAGGGAACTCGCGCAGCGCGAGCGCGCAGGCCTTGACCACGAGGTCGTTGTAGGAGGGCGTCGGCTCCCGGCCCAGCGCTTTGAGCTGTGTGCGCAGCGCGACGGCGTCGGTCATGTCGACGTCGGCGGTCAGCGTGAACTCCGGGACCGTCGCCTTGGACTCGGCCATCCGGCGGGCGATGACCTGCTGGACGCGGGTGAGCTCGACCGTGACGACGTCGCCCTTGGCCGTGCCGGTCTGCGCGGGCGCGGGCACGGGTGCGGCGGCGGGCGCCGGCGCGGGTGCGCTCCGTGCGGCCTCCACGTCGGCCCGGACGACGCGGCCGCCGGGGCCGGTGCCCTGCAGCTGGGCGACGTCGAGGCCCTGTTCCCTCGCCAGCCGCCGGGCGAGCGGCGACGCCTTGGTCCGCGCGGTCGGTGACGCCGGGCTCGCAGCGGGCGCCGGCGCCGGGACCGGGCTGGGAACTGCGGCTGTGGGCCGCATTTCATCGCCCACCGGCGCAGGCGAGGAGCCGTTGGAGCCGCCATCGCCGCCGATGCGCGCGATCACCGCGCCGATCGGCAGCGTGTCGCCGACCGCAGCGACGATCTCCAGCACGCCGGCGGCATCGGCCTCGTAGGTCATGGTCGCCTTGTCGGTCTCGATCTCGACGAGCTCCTGGCCGCGGGCCACCTCGGCACCCGGCTCGGCCAGCCACTTGAGGATCGTCCCCTCCTCCATCGAATCCGACAGGCGCGGCATGACGACGTCGCCCATGTCAGGCGTCCCTCAGCGTCGCCAGGGCCGCCCGGACGACCTGCGGCTCGTGCGGGTAGGCGAGCTCCTCCAGCGGCTTGGAGTAGGGCATCGGCAGGTCGGCACCGGTGACCCGCCCGACGGGCGCGTCGAGCCAGTCGAAGGCCTGCTCGGCGACGAGCGCCGCCAGGTTCGCGCCCACGCCGCCGTGGGGCCAGCCCTCCTCGACGATGACGCAGCGGCTGGTCTTGCGCACTGAGGCGAGGATCGTGTCGAGGTCGAGCGGGCGCAGCGTGCGCGGGTCGATGACCTCGGCCTCCACACCGTGGTCGGCGCTCAGCGTCTCGGCGGCCTTCTGGGCGGTGACCGCCATCCGCGAGACGCCGACGATCGTCACGTCGGAGCCCTCGCGGCGGATCGCCGCCTGGCCGAAGTCGACGACGTGCTCGTCCTCGGGGACCTCGCCGCGCTGGCCGTAGAGGTACTCGTGCTCGATGAACACCACGGGGTTGTCGTCGCGGATCGCGGCCTTGAGCAGGCCCTTGGCGTCCGCCGCGGTCGAGGGCGTCGCGACGAGCAGGCCCGGCACGTGCAGGAAGAAGGCCTCCCAGGAGTGCGAGTGCGTCGGGCCGAGCTGGTGGCCCGCGCCCTGGGGCATCCGGATGACCAGCGGCACGCGCGCCTGGCCCCCGAACATGTAATGGATGTGGGCGGCGTGGTTGACGATCTGGTCGAGCGCCAGCAGCGAGAAGTTGATCGTCATCAGCTCCACGACCGGGCGCAGGCCGGTCATCGCAGCGCCGACGCCCATCCCGACGATCGTGTTCTCCGAGATCGGCGTGTCGCGCACGCGCCGCTCGCCGAACTCGGCCAGCAGCCCGTTGGTGACCTTGAACGCGCCGTTGAACACGCCGATGTCCTCGCCCATCAGGATCACGGTCTCGTCGCGCTGCATCTCCTCGCGCAGCGCTTCGTTGAGCGCGTCGCGGTAGCGCATGACCTTCGTGCCGGTGCGCGTCTCGGTGGCCGCCATCAGCCGTCCTCCCCCGCTTCCAGGGCGGCGGTCATCGCCCGCGGGACGGCGCCGGTGCTCGCCTC
>JAWVFY010000098.1:0-7509 GCA_033855575.1 Solirubrobacteraceae bacterium | reverse complement strand
CGATCTTCGAGGGCACCAGCGAGATCCAGCGGCTGGTCATCTCCCGCGCGCTGCGCGCGCAGGCCAGCAGCGAGACGCTCGACCAGCGGATGCTCCACCCGCACTAGCGCCGCCGGTGAGGCGGCGGTGCTGCGCTGAGGGTGGTCGCCGAAAGGTTCGCCGATCGCCGACGTTCAGGGGTCAATGCGCCGGATCGGACCGATACTACTCGTGGCTGCCGCCCTCGCTTCGCCGGCGGCGGCGCGCGCCGACTCTCGCGCGACCGCCGGGGACGCCGTGGCGTCGGTCACGCCGGCCGGGGCAACGATCTCCGACGGGCGCATCGCGCGGACCTGGAGCATCGCCGCCGGAGCGGTGCAGGGCACAACGCTGCAGGACCGGCGCACCGGCCGGTCGTGGGCCAAGCCGGGGCCCGACTTCCAGATCACCGTCGACGAGGCGCCGACCTCCTCGGTCTCCGGCTGGTCGCTCGCCTCGGCCCAGGCCCGGCCCGCCCCCGCCGACCCCTCGCGGCCGCACGCCGGGCGCGCCGTCCAGCTCGTCCTGACCTACCGCCTGATCCCGGTCGACGGGGCCGGGCCCGAGCTGACCCGGACCTTCACGCTGCACCCGGGCTCGGCGGTCATCGAGGCGCACACCGTGCTCGTCAACCACGCTGCGGTCCCACTGCGCGTCGGTGCGGCGTCGCTCGACCAGGTCAGCGCGGCCCGGCCGCCCGCCGGCGCCGAGGTCCTGGCCTACCACGGCGGCTCGGACTGGCGCGACGACTACCGCGTCGCGTCGACGCCCCAGAGCCCGTTCGACCAGGAGGGCGAGGTCGTGCGCTTCGACGACGGCAGCGGGGCCGGCTGGTTCAGCGTCTCCGGGCACCGCGGCGGCTCGATGTTCCGCGTCGGCCTGGACGCCGCCGGCCGCGCCTACGTTGGCGTCGACTGGCCGCGCGACGCGTTCGACTACGGGCCGCTGCGGACCGATCCACCCGACTACAACCGCCAGGACAACCCGCTCTACCCCGTCCCGGTGCGCGAGCGGCTGGTGGCGCCCGCGGGCGGCGTGCTCGACCTCGGCGCGGCCTACACCGGCGTCTACTCCGGCGGCGCCCAGGAGGCGGGCGTCGCCTTCGCCAACGACTTCGCCGCGCACGTCGCGCCGCGCCTGACGCCCACCATCGGCGCCAACTCGTTCCATCCCTTCGGCCACTCGCCCGGGATGAGCGACCCCAACCTGCGGGCCCAGATCGACGCGGTCCACACGCTGGGCATCGAGCGCTACATGCTCGACGACCAGTGGCAGGGCGGCGTGGGCGGCGAGTCGGGCGACTGGCGCTTCGACCCCGCGCGCTTTCCCGACAGGGACGGCAACGGCGTCCCGGACCTCGTCGACTACATGCACGCCAAGGGCGTCCAGCTCGGCCTGTGGATGTCGCCGCTGGAGTTCCACGTGGTCGGCGACGGCGAGAACGGCGGGGCGCTCGCGCCGGCGGGGGCCGACCTCGACGCGCCCTCGCAGACCTACGAAACCCACCCGGACTGGGCGTGCGCGCCGACCGGCGACGCCACCGCGCTGGACCCGACCGACGCCGGCCTCGGCGTGTGGGACGTCACCAACCCGGGCTTCCGTGCCTACCTGACCGGGGTCATCGACCGCCTCGTGCGGGCCTACGACGTCCGCGAGTTCAAGTTCGACTTCATGAGCTGGGTCGACTGCCCACCGCACGACTACCTCGATTACGAGGACGCCTTCGTGTCCCTCGTCCGCGTCTTCGAGCGCCGCCATCCCGATGTCCAGTTCGAGCTCGACGAGACCAACGACCAGCGCTCGTGGCCGTTCGAGTCGGCGACGCTCGGCGCCTCCTGGTTCGACAACGGGCACCTGCACGGCTCCACGAAGTGGGCCAAGCTCATCCACGATCTGTGGACCGCCGCGCCCTGGCTGCCGACGTCGTCGATCGGCATCGGCGCACTGGACGGGACGCTCGATGCCCAGCACGGCGTCGACGAGCTGATGCCGATCGCGCTGCTCAGCCACATCACGTTCTGGACGGACCTGACCCAGCTGTCGGCGGTCGACGCCGCGAAGGTCAGGGGGTGGCTGGCCTGGTACGCGCAGCATCGCTCGACGCTGGCCGGCGCGGCCTACGAGCTGACCGCCCACGACCCGCTCGACGGCAGCTCGTGGGCGGCCTTCGAGCCCTGGCGCGGCGGCCACGGCCTGCTGTTCGCGTTCCGTCAGGACAGCGCCGAGGCCACGCAGACCTTCGCGCTGCACGGTGTCCGCCCGGCGCGGACCTACGCGATCACCGACGCCCGGACCGGCCAGCCGGTGGCCCAGCGCACGGGCGCCGAGCTGCGGGCGGGGCTGACGGTGACCCTGCCGGACACCGATTCGGCTCAGGTCCTGGAGATCGATCCCGTCACCGGGTAGACCTCCGGGGCAATGAACGAGATCGCAGACGGCATCTTCCACTGGCGGGCCTTCAACGAGAACATCGGCGCCAAGGTCAGCTCCTACTACCTCGAGCCCGTCGCCACGGTGCTCGACCCGATGACGCCCGACGAGGGCCTCGACTGGTTCGCCGGTCGCGACGTCGACCGCATCCTGCTGACCAACCGCCACCACTACCGTCACGCCGATCGCTTCGTGGCGCGCTTCGATGTACCGGTGCTGGTCGACGAGCCGGGCCTGCAGGACATCGAGGACCGCCCCGGGGTGACGGCCTTCGCCTTCGGTGACGAGGTCGTGCCGGGCGTCACGGCACACGCGATCGACCCCAGCTGGCCCGACGAGGGCGCGATGCACATCGCGCTGGGCGGGGGCTGGCTGGCGATCGCCGACGGCGCGATGCACTACGCCGAGGACATCGCCTTCGTGCCCGACGAGCACCTCGGTGCCGATGCCGAGCGCCAGAAGGAGCTGCTGCGCGCGGGCTACGGCCGGCTGCTGCACCTGGAGTTCGACGGGCTGCTGTTCGCCCACGGCACACCGATCCCCGAGGGGGGCAAGTCGGCGCTGCGTGCGTTCGCCGACAGCGCCTGACGTAACGCTTTGCCAGGGGTGGATACTTAATCGGCGATGCCTCTCTTCAGTGACAAATCACGCATGATCGACTCCGCGCGCGCCCTGCCGGGCCGAGGCACCGTGATGCCCGTTCCCGAGCGCCACGCCGTGCTCGGCACGCCGCTGCAGCCGCCGTTCCCGGAGGGCTTCGAGACCGCCGTGCTCGGCCTGGGCTGCTTCTGGGGCGCCGAGCGCATCTTCTGGCAGCTGCCCGGCGTCTACACCACCGCCGTGGGCTACGCAGGCGGCTACACGCCCAACCCCTCCTACGACGAGGTCTGCTCGGGCTCGACCGGCCACACCGAGGCGGTGCTGGTGGTCTTCGACCCGGCGAAGATCGACTACGAGCAGGTGCTCAAGGCGTTCTGGGAGGGTCACGACCCGACCCAGGGGATGCGGCAGGGCAACGACGTCGGCACCCAGTACCGCTCGGCGATCTACACCACCACCCCCGAGCAGGCCGAGGTCGCCGCGGCCTCCCGTGCCGCCTACCAGCGCGAGCTGCAGGCTGCGGGCAAGGGCGAGATCTCCACGGAGATCGGCGAGGCGACCGACTTCTACTACGCCGAGGACTACCACCAGCAGTACCTGCACAAGGTGCCCAACGGCTATTGCGGCCTGGGCGGCACCGGCGTCAGCTGCCCGATCGGGCTGACGACCAGCCGAGCCGAATGACTAGAGCCCGGGCGGGTGGCGGACGACGTAGCCGGCGCTGGACCGCGCGCGCGGCACCCAGCGTGAGCCCGTCTCGTTCTGCCCGCTGGTGTCGAAGCGCCGGCCGCGGATCGTCATGTAGGCGTGGCCGGGGTTGGCGTAGACGGTGATGTAGCGACCGGGGCCGGGCAGCCCGTAGCGCTGGAGCTGGGAGGAGTCCAGCGGCGCGCTCAGCAGACCGGCGGCGTGCAGGACGTAGGACACGGTCCCCGAGCAGTCGTAGGCCGAGTCGCTGAACGAGCCATGGCCGCCGCCGAAGCGGTAGGGCAGGCGGGCGATGCGGTCGGCGCCGGCGACCGCCCGGCTCAGCGCGCTCGGCGGCCCCGACCGGCGCGCACCGCGGTGCAGCGGCCCGCGCTTGAGGACCGGGTGACGGCCGTGCACTCCGAGCGCCGACCATGTCGCGGGGCCGACGACCCCGTCGGCCGCCATCCCGTGCGCGCGCTGGAAGGCCCGGACCGCACGCGCGGTGGCGGGGCCGAAGACGCCGTCCGCGGCGATGCCGAGGCGGCGCTGGGCCAGCCGCACGCTGGGGCCGCGACGGGCCACGCGCGGGGAGCTGTGGCTGCGGCCGGCGGCGCGGGCGTGCGGGTGACGGATCAGGCGCCGCAGCACCGGGCGCGGGCCGGACACCCCGAGGGCGGTCCAGGTCGCCGGCCCGACGATGCCGTCGGGGTGCAGCTCGTGGGCGCGCTGGAAGGCGCGGACCGCCCGGGCGGTCCCGGGGCCGTAGACACCGTCGACTGCGACGTGCAGGTGGCGCTGGGCGATCCGCACCGCTGGGCCGCGGTGACGCACGGTGACGGCGTGGGCCGGGGCGGCCCCGGCGAGCCCCGCGATCACGGCGCAGCAAGCCGCGGCACGGCGGATGTCGAGGACATTGCGGAACATGAGCGCACCCCACCCCTGCGGGGCGAGCGAGGCGCGAACCTAGCAACGCGATTTCTGCGATTTGCAGGATCTCTTGCAGCAGCAGGAACTGAAGCGAATCCTGCGACGGCCGCGGCCCGTCAGGCGCTGTTGCGGGTGTGCTTGCGGTAGCGCTGGTTCTCCGCGCGCTCACCCATGACCTGGCCGATGGCCAGGACGACCAGCACGTTGACCAGGATCGGGAACAGCACCAGGAAGATGCCCAGCAGGCCGAGGGTGGCGGAGACATCGGTCAGCGCGAGCATGCCGCGATGATACCCCTGGCGGGGCGGGCGTAGGCTGGAGGTCATGCCCGAATACATCGCCTCGGCCACCGCGAAGGGCGGCCGCGCCGGCCACGTCCATTCCGACAACGGGCGCCTTGAGCTCGATCTCTCGATCCCCGAGGAGATCGGCGGCCAGGGCGGCCCCGGCACCAACCCCGAGGAGCTCTTCGCCTGCGGGTACTCCGCCTGCTTCCAGGGCGCGCTCGCCGTCGCCGGCGCCAAGCGCGAGATCGACACCTCGGAGTCCGAGGTCAAAGCCCGCGTGCACCTCACCCCGCCCGACATGAACCTGTCGGTCGAGCTCGAGGTCTACATCCCCGGCGTCGACGCCGAGACCACGATGAAGCTCACCGAGAGCGCCCACCGCGTCTGCCCGTACTCCCGGGCGACCCGCAACAACATCGAGGTCACCCTCTCGGTTCGGGACGCCTGATCCGAGAGAAAACCGTCGAGTGGACACTTGGGGCCGCTATGCGGACTCAACTGTCCACTCGATGCCGCGGGGGCCGGTTCATTCCGACCTCGTTGGTAGGATAAAGCACGATGATCTTTACGACGAAGGCCGAGTACGGCGTGCGTCTGCTGGTCGAGCTCGGCCGGCAGGGCAGCGACAACCCGGTGTCGTTGAAGGCGATCGCCGAGGCTGAGGGCCTGCCGCTCGCGTACCTGGAGCGGATCGTGGCGCTGCTGAAGAAGGCGGACCTGGTGGAGAGCCAGCGAGGCGCCCACGGCGGATACCGCCTGGCCCGCCCGCCGGCCGAGATCACCATGGACGAGGCGGTCCTCGCCCTCGAGGGCGTCGTAGCGCCCATGTCCTGCTTCGTCGACGACAGCGTCGAGCGCAAGGGCGTGCTGTGCTCGCATCACGAGGACGCCGGGCACGGGTGCGCCACGAAGCTGCTGTGGACGCGCGTCCAGGGCGGCATGGTCGAGGCCATGAAGCGCACGACGCTCGCCGAGCTCATCGACTTCTCCGCCCGACACGGGTCGGGCGTGTTCCCCAATCAACTGGTGACCATCAATGGCTGAGCTTTCGATCCGCAACCTCCACGTCGCCGCGGGCGACAAGGAGATCCTCAAGGGCCTCGACCTCGAGGTCCGCTCCAACGAGATCCACGCGCTGATGGGCCCCAACGGCTCGGGCAAGTCGACGCTGGCCAACGTGATCATGGGCCATCCCGGCCTCGAGGTCACCGACGGCGAGATCCTGTTCGACGGCGAGAACATCACCGCCGCCGACCCCGACGAGCGCTCCCGCATGGGCCTCTTCATGGCCTTCCAGTACCCCGTCGCCATCCCCGGCGTGACCATCACCAAGTACCTGCGCATGGTCATGAACGCCCACCGCGAGGCGCGTGGCGAGGAGGAGATCTCGCTCAAGGACTTCCGTAAGACCGTTGAGGCCGCGATGGAGTTGACCAACGTCCCGCGCGAGTTCAGCTCCCGCTATCTCAACGAGGGCTTCTCGGGCGGCGAGAAGAAGCGCCTGGAGATCCTCCAGCTCGCACTGCAGAAGCCACAGATCGCCGTGCTCGACGAGACCGATTCGGGCCTCGACATCGACGCGCTCAACGTGGTCGCCCACGGCGTCAACACCGTGGCCGCCGAGCGCGACATGGGCGTCCTGATCATCACCCACTACCAGCGCATCCTCCACATGGTCACGCCCTCGCGCGTGTCGATCATGTTCGACGGCCGGATCGTCAAGGAGGGCGGCCCCGAGCTCGTCTCCGAGCTCGAGTCCAAGGGCTACGGCTGGATCAAGGACGAGGTGGCGGCGGGCGCCGCCTCCTAGTGGCCGGGACGCTGCACACCGAGCCGCTGCTCGCGGCGGCCGAGTTCCCGACGGTCGCCCGCACCGGCGTTGCCTACCTCGACAGCGGGGCGACCTCGCAGACCCCGCGCGTGGTGCTCGATGCGATGGCCCGCTACTACGAGAACTCCCGCGCGAGCGTGCACCGGGGCGTCTACCCGCTGGCCGCCGAGGCCACCGACCTGTTCGAGGGCGCGCGCGACCGCGTCGCCGGCTGGCTGGGCTGGGACGCGCCGTCGACGATCTTCACCCGCAACGCCACCGAGGCGCTGAACCTCGTCGCCGGCACGTGGGGCCGTGCGAACGTCGGCGCGGGCGACCGGATCGTCGTCACCGAGCTCGAGCACCACTCCAACCTCGTGCCGTGGTGGATGCTCGCCCAGGAGAAGGGCGCTGTCCTCGAGGTCGTCCATGTCGACGACGACGGCGAGCTGCTGCCCGGCGCCCGGCTGCTGGCCTTCGCCCACGTCTCCAACGTGCTCGGCACGATCAACCCCGCGCAGGAGATCGTGCGGCGGGCCAAGGCCGCCGGGGTGGTCACGGTGGTCGACGGGTCGCAGGCCGTCCCGCAGCTGCCGGTGGACGTCGGCGCGATCGACGCGGACTTCTACGCCTGGACCGGCCACAAGGCCTACGGGCCGACCGGGATCGGGGTCCTGCACGGCCGCCGCGAGCTGCTCGAGGCCATGCCGCCGTGGCTCGGCGGGGGCCACATGATCCACAGCGTCA
>JAWVFY010000097.1:0-2867 GCA_033855575.1 Solirubrobacteraceae bacterium | reverse complement strand
TCGCCGCGTCGTGGGGCGCGTTGCTCGTCACGCCCGCCGGGTCGCTCGCCGGCCCGAGGATCACGTAGTCACCCCAGAAGATCGCGCGCCCGTAGCGCTCCAGGGAGTAGCCCCTGGCGACGAACTGGTTCTCCAGCGAGGCCGCGTGCACGAGCAGCGCGCTGGCCGTCCCGGCCTCGGCGTACTCGATCGCTGCGCCCGAGCCCTTGCTGACGTAGTCGAGCGTGTACCGCGGATGGGCCGCCTCGAAGCCCGGCTTGAGCACGGACTGGACGAGGTCGGAGTCGAACACGTCGCTCGTCCCGACCACGGTCAGCGTCGAGGCGTTGTCGGCGCGTGTGGCCGGCGCCGCAACGGCGGCGATCGCGAGCGCGATCGCGACCAGCACGCCGGGCCGGGCCAGGAGCATGCCGGAAGCCTATCGGCCTATACACAGCTATTGCCTAGGCACCTGCTGCGATGGCGTCGGCGAGCTTCGCGCGCCGCTTTCGTCACTGGATAGATGGTCGAGCAGGGCTTGGAACGTGGCCATGAAGTCCTCGAACCGCGCCTCGCCGATGGCTCGGGCGTACTCATCCTCGAGTTCGCGGATGATGCGTTGCCCCAATCGCATGGAGTCCCAGCCCTTCGCTGTCATCACGATGAGCTTTGCGCGGCGGTCAAGCGGGTCGGGACGGCGCTCGGCGTAGCCCAGACCTTCGAGGTCGTCGATGAGCTCGAGCATGGCCGGCACCGTCATGCGGGCCTTCCGGGCGAGGTCGGTGAGCCGAGATCCATCCGCCTCGATGTACGCCGAGACGTGGGTGTGCGGCACACGCAGCTCCCCGAGCCCGGCCTCCGCCAGGCGGCGGTAGAGCTCGACCTGGAAATGCCGCGTGGTGTGGGCAAGCAACTGACCGATATGAAGGCGAGCAGGACTTGCAGTCATTCACAGCGGATTGTATGGTCGCCAACAACTAAGGCTGCCTAACTGCTTGGAGGAACTCGTGGACACGATCGTCAACCCCCGCACCGGCCAGCAGATGACGTTCGTCACCGACTCGCTCGCGCTCTTGGAAATCGACAGCCTCAACCCGCCGAGCAACACTCCAGAGCCCGAGCACGTCCATCCTCTGCAGGAGAGCGGCTGCCGGGTCACCGCGGGCGCCCTTCGGTTCCAGATCGCCGGCGAGGAACGGATCGTGGCCGCCGGAGAGTCGATCACCATTCCAGCCAACACGCCGCACCTCTTCACCAACGCCGGCCCCGAAGACGCCCATTCGATCGGGTGGTTTCGTCCGGCCCTCAAGACCCGAGCGTTCTTCGAGACGCTGTTTGCACTCGGCCAGGACGGAAAGCTCGACGACAACGGCATGCCGAGCCTGCTCCAGATCGCCGTGATGATCCCCGTCTTCGGCGACGAGATCCGACCGACGAGCCCCCCGTGGGCGATCCAGCGCGCGGCAAGCATCGTTCTCGGACCGCTCGCGAAAGCCCGCGGCTACCGCGGCATCTACGCCGCCGGCACCAACCCGCTCGCGCCAGTCGCAGGAACGCCATGACAACCAGCCCCATGGGGCAGGCAGGACTCGAACCTGCGCCCTACCGATTATGAGTCGGCTGCTCTGACCAGCTGAGCTACTGCCCCGTGTCCGGCGAGACGCTAGCCGACGCGTCGGTGGCTAGGCGACCTTCGCCACGAGCGACTTGAGCTCGCGGACGGAGACGGCGCCCTCGATGCGCGAGGTGATGATGCCGCTGGCGTTGATGACGAACGTCCAGGGCTCGGACTCCAGGCGCCACTTGAGCAGCTGCGGCCGCAGGCCCTGGTTGACCTGGTTGTTCTTGTAGATCTCCTGGTGGATGAAGGCGACCTTGTTGCCGAACGAAGCCTTGACCTGCTCGGCGACGTCGACGACCGGCCCGCAGACGCGGCTCTGGCAGAGCGCCGGGGTGGCGAAGATCAGGACGATCGGCTTCTTGCCCAGGACGCTGGCGAAGTCGTCCTGCAGGAGGTTGGTGTCGGGCGGTACACGCGTGGTGAGCTGCGAGACCTTCTTGACGTCGTGGACGGTCTGCGTGTGGATCGGGATCGCCCGCTGGCCCTCGTCGGGCGGCGGCGGGAGGCTGCCCTTGACGCCGAGCGGCGACGGTGAGGCGGCGACAAGACGGCCGTCCATCCGAACGAGCGCGAACACGCCCTCCGGCGGCTTGCCGTGGAACTGGACGTTGGCGACGTAGAACACCTTCGCCGACGTCGTGTCCGACGCTGTGGTCTGCGAGAGGTAGGGCGCGCTGACGCCGAAGGGGGTCTCCCGCGCGACGTAGGGCCCACGCATGTGGGTGCCGTCGGTGCGCACGGTGTAGAGCGCGACGGCGGCGTGGCTGATCGGCCGCGCGCCCTTGTCGAGGACGACGAACGGCACGCGGTTGGTGCCCTGGCGCATGACGCTGGCGCCGATGCCCAGCGAGAGCTGGGCGGGGTAGCGCGACTGGACGTCCTGGAAGCTCAGGCCGGAGCCCTTGGGGAAGTCCTCGGGCTTGGCGGTCGAGCTGGCCGAGGGGGCGGGCGCGTTGTTCGAACCGGCGCTGCTTCCGCACCCCGCGGGGACGACGGCGAGCGCGCCGACGGCGAGCGCAAGGACGCGATGGGACATCGGACGAGACGGTATCTGATCCGATTCTCCGGCCCGGCGGGACCTTCGACGATCAGGTGAGGTCCTCGGCGAGCAGCTCCATCAGCAGGCCGTCCTCCCAGCTGCCGTCGGGCGCACGCTCGGAGCGCCGGGTGACGCCGACCGGCCGGAACCCCACCGCCTCGTAGCAGCGGATGGCCCGCGCGTTGGCCAGGGCGGGGTCGATCGTGATGCGGTGGTGCCCGCGTTCCT
>JAWVFY010000096.1:0-3407 GCA_033855575.1 Solirubrobacteraceae bacterium | reverse complement strand
GCAGCGGGCGCGATGGCCTTTCCGACGGGCCCGGGCCCCAACCCGCCGGCGCTCGCGCTGGGCCTCGGCGCGCTGCTGCTCGCCGCGCGCCGGCCCGCCATTGCCGGCTCGCTCGCCGGCCTCGCGGCGGTCGTCCGGCCGGAGATCGGCGCCGCCTGCGCGCTCGGCGCCGCGATCCCCCCACGCATCGAGTGGACAGTTGGGGCCGCGTATCGCACCCAAGTGTCCACTCGACGGCGGGCGGGGTTGATATTGGGGGCTGCGGTGGTGGTCGCGGCAGCGGGGCTGGCGCCGTTCGCGATCGTGGCTCCCGGGCAGATGTGGCACCAGGTCGCCGGGTTCCTGGGCATCCAGCACCTGCAGCGCCTGCCGTTCCCGTTCGCGCCGCACACCGCCGACCCCAACAAGGTGCTCGAGCGGCTGATCGAGCTGATCTGCGTCGTGGCCGCCGCGCTGGCACTGGCCTGGACCGCCGTGCGGCGGCAGTGGCACCCGGCGGTCCCGCTGGTCGTCTTCGGGCTGCTCTACCTGCTCGGGCGTCCCGACCTCTTCCATCTCGTCCCGCTCTCGGTGGCGGCCGCGGTCGTGCTGGCGGGCGCCGCCGCGCAGGAGCGCAGTCGCGCGGTGCGCGGCGTCCTCGTCGCTGCCGTCGCACTCCTCGCCCTGCACGGCCTGGACCGCCGCGCGGGGCAGCTGCTGCACCCGCCCGCGCTCGCCGCTGTCCCGGGCCCGGCCGCGGACGGCGTCCAGACGAGCCCCGCTGACGCGCAGGCTCTGGGCCGGCTGCGCACGGCGGTGGACCGCCTGCTGCCGGCCGGCCGGCCGCTGTTCGTGGCGAACCCGCGCCATGACCTCGTCCGCGTCGGCGACCCGCTGCTCTACACGATCCTCGACCGGCCCAACCCGACCCGCTATGACGTGATGCAGCCGGGGGTCGTCACCACCGCTCCGGTGCAGCGCGAGATCGTCCGCGAGCTCGCGCACACGACGGTGGTGGTCCGGTGGCTGGACCCGACGGCGTCGCAGCCCGAGCCGGACGGGGCTGGCCGGTCGTCGGGCGTCCACGTACTCGATCGGTATCTCGCGGCGCGCTTCGTGCGCCGCGCGCGCTTCGGTCCCTACGAGCTCCTGGTCCGCGCCGCGCCCTGAGCGACCTCGGTGCCGAACGGGCCGTCGACGTCGATCCCCGTCGTCGCCATGATCCGCCCGAGCATCATGTACTGGCCGATGACCAGCAGGAGCTCGATGATCTCCCGCGGCGAGTGGCGTGCGCTGACGGCCGCCCAGGTTGCCTCGCCCGGCGCTGCGTCCCGGACCACCTCGGTGGCGAAGCGCAGCACGAGGCGCTGCTCCTCGGTGAAGCACGGGCGCTCCTCGTCGTCGGCGGCCAGCGCCGCGACCTGCTCCTCGGTGCCGCCGGCGGCCACCAGGATCGGCACGTGCTGGACCCACTCGTAGTGCGCCCCGGGCGTCAGGCGGGCGACCCGGAGGATCGCCAGCTCGCGCAGGACCGGATCGAGCTCGCCGGCGCCGAGCAGCGCGCCGCCGAAGCGCAGCCACGGACGAAAGGCGGTCTCGGCGTGGGCGACCATGCGAAACACGTTGAGCGGCGGGAGCGCGGCGAGCGCCTCGGCCACGGGGGGCGGCGCGGTGGCGGGATCGACGTAGGGAAGACGGGCCATGGCGCGGACCCTACGGCGTGGCCGGGGGTGCGGTGGGCGCGGGCTCGGCGAGCGCCTCGCCGGCCAGCACGCGACGACCGGTGCGCGGATCGACGAGCCGCTTGAGCGACAGGATCGGCCGCTCGAAGCCGTAGTAGCTGACCGCGGCCAGCAGGGTGGCCAGGGCCACCGCGGCGACGAAGAGGACCGGCGGCAGGAGGGGCTGGCGGACGTGGAGGATCCCCAGGTCCAGCAGCCAGTGCACCGCGGTCTGGTGCCACAGGTAGATGCCGTAGGAGAGCAGCCCGAGCCACAGCAGCGCCCGGTTGCCCAGCACGTGGCGGCGCACGAAGCCGCGGGCCGGGTCGCCGACGACAGCGGGCACGAGCATGCCCAGGCCGACGAGCCCGTAGAGCTCGTGGCGCAGCAGGAACTGATGCGGGTTGACCGGCTCGAACAGCTCGCCGCTCAGCCCGATCCGCGTCGAGACGATCCAGAACGCGACGGCGGCGAACACCCACGCCAGGCCGGGCCAGCGGTCGAGCACGCGCACGCCTCGCGGCAGCCCGCGCTCCTGCCAGCGGACGCTGAGCACGGCCATCGCCATGCCCAGCGCGAAGTGGTCGAGGAAGGCCGGCAGCGCGCGCAGCGCCCAGGTCGCAGGGATGGGGTCGTGGCCGGCGACGAACGGGATCTTCCAGGCCACCGCCGCCGCGAACAGCAGCGCGCAGCCCGCCAGCTCGGGCACCCGGGCGCGGCGGACGATCCACGCCCACAGAGGCAGGAAGAGATAGAAGGTCACCTCCACGCACAGCGTCCACGCCTGGCTGATCCCGCCGATGTCCGAGGTGTTGGAGTAGATCTGCGCGAAGCCGTAGTAGGTCCACAGGCCGCGGCCGGTGAAGACGGAGTGCAGGCCGAGCGCCAGCGCGGTCACGGTGAGCGCCAGCCAGTAGGCCGGGACGATCCGCAGCGCCCGGCGCCACAGGTAGGCGCGCGTCGACGGCTGGGGCTCGCCCAGCGCGCGGGCCTTGACGAACGGCCGGTAGAGCAGGAAGCCCGAGATCAGGAAGAAGATCGCCACGCCCACATCGAGGCGGCCGACGTAGCGGATGCCGCCGACGCCCGGGTTCAGCCGCCCGGAAGGCAGCGCGACGTGGATGCCGACGACGCTCAGGGCGGCGATCGCCCGCAGCGAGTCCATCAGGGGGAAGCGTTCGGCGCGGGCGTTCACGAGCGCTCGGCGATGCTACCCCGGTGCTCTGCCACCGCCCGGACCACCGCCCCCAGCAGCAGGACGAGCGCGGCCACCGCCAGCCAGTGCCCGTCGATCCGCTCGACCGGGTAGTTGAAGTCCCAGCCGCCGTGGTTGTGGACGCCGGTCAGCAGGTAGGCGGCCGGAACCCCGATGACCAGGAGCGCGGCCGCCGCCAGCGTCAGCCGACGCGGGCCGATGCCCAGCCACAGCACGAGCGTCGTGCCCACCGCGATCGCCACACCCGCGCGGATCGACAGCACGAAGCCGAGCACCACGCCGGCGGCCAGCGCCCACGTGGCCGCGTGCGGCAGCGCCATCCGGCGGGGGCGGCGGCCCGCGGCCGGCTCGCCGCCGGCGGCCGCTCGAGCCGGGACGGGCGCGCGGCGGAGCACCAGCAGCACGAGCAGCGCCAGCGCGATCAGCCCGGAGACGATCTCGGCCAGCAGCGCGGTGTGCTGGGGCGCGTAGGTGAAGCTGACGGCGCGGCA
>JAWVFY010000095.1:0-3263 GCA_033855575.1 Solirubrobacteraceae bacterium | reverse complement strand
GGACGCCCTCGCCCGACACGTCGCGCGTGATCGACGGGTTGTCGGCCTTGCGGGCGATCTTGTCGACCTCGTCGATGTAGATGATCCCGGTCTCGGCCTTCTTGACGTCGTAGTCGGCGGCCTGGATGAGCTTGAGGAGGATGTTCTCGACGTCCTCGCCGACGTAGCCGGCCTCGGTCAGCGCCGTGGCGTCGGCGATGGCGAACGGCACGTTGAGGATCCGGGCCAGGGTCTGGGCCAGCAGCGTCTTGCCGCAGCCCGTCGGGCCGAGCAGCAGGATGTTGGACTTCTGCAGCTCGACCTCCTGGTCGGTCGACTGCATCATCTGCACGCGCTTGTAGTGGTTGTAGACCGCGACGGAGAGCGTCCGCTTGGACGGCTCCTGCCCGACGACGTACTCGTCGAGCACGTTGTAGATCTCTTTGGGCTTGGGCAGGTTGTCGAGGTCGAACGACGGCGGGGCGGTGAGCTCCTCGTCGATGATCTCGTTGCAGAGATCGATGCACTCGTCGCAGATGTAGACGCCCGGGCCGGCGATCAGCTTCTTGACCTGTCGCTGGGACTTGCCGCAGAAGCTGCAGAGAAGCTGCTCGTTGGAGTCGGTTGGTCGGGCCATATCTCTCCCTCGGAATGCTTCCCAGGCCCCCCGAAGCTAATGCTCCGAGATCACCCGGTCAATGATGCCGTAGTCCTTGGCCTCTTCGGAGCTCATGAAGTAGTCGCGCTCCGTGTCGGTCCGGACCTTCTCGTAGTCCTGCTTGGTGTGCTTGGCGATGATGTGATCCAGGCGCTGGCGGATGTCGATGATCTCCTTGGCGTGGATCTCGATGTCCGTCGCCTGGCCCTGGAAGCCGGAGCTGACCTGGTGGATGAGGATCTTGGCGTTGGGCAGCGCCATGCGCTTGCCCTCCGCGCCGCCGGACAGCAGCAGCGCGCCCATGCTCATCGCGATGCCGACGCAGATCGTCTGCACGTCGGGCTTGATGAACTGCATGGTGTCGTAGATCGCCAGGCCCGCGTAGACGCTCCCGCCCGGGGAGTTGATGTAGATCGAGATGTCCTTGTCGGGATCCTCGGACTCCAGGTGCAGGAGCTGGGCGACGATCAGGTTGGCGATCTGGTCGTCGACGGGCGTCCCGAGGAAGACGATGCGCTCGTTGAGCAGGCGCGAGTAGATGTCGAAGGCGCGCTCGCCTCGCGACGTCTGCTCCACCACCATCGGGACAAGGGGGCTCATCGGTTCTCGCTTCTTCTCTCTGGAGGGTGCGGTTCCTTCTGGGCTGAGGCTAGCAACCGGTTTTGGCCCTCTTCTACCCTTGTCGGCGCCCTGTGCCCAGCCTTGAGCTGCCCATCGATCTGCAGGACGTCGAGCGTGCAGCCGCGCGCCTGAAGGGGGTCGCGCACCGCACCCCGATCCTCAGCTCGCGCCTGCTCGACCAGGCCGTGGGCGCGCACGTCGTGCTGAAGGCCGAGGGGTTCCAGCGCATGGGCGCGTTCAAGGTCCGCGGCGCCTACAACGCCGTCTCCCAGCTGACCCCCGGCGAGCTGGCCGGCGGGGTGGCCGCCTCGTCGTCGGGCAACCACGCCCAGGCGCTGGCGCTGGCCGCCCGCCTGTGCGGCGCGCAGGCGACGATCCTCATGCCACTCGACGCGCCCCCGTCCAAGCGCGCGGCCACCGAGGGCTACGGCGCGGAGGTCGTCGCGTTCGACCGCTACCGCGATGATCGCGACGCGCTCACGCGGGCGCTCGCGCAGGAGCGCGGCGCCACGCTGATCCACGCCTACGACGACGTGCGCGTGATGGCCGGCGCGGGCACCGCGGGGCTCGAGCTGGTCCAGGACGCCGAGGACCTCGACGTCGTCGTCGTCCCGCTGGGCGGCGGCGGGCTGCTGAGCGGCTGCGCCACGGCGGTGACGGGCCTGGCTCCCGGCTGTCGCGTGGTCGGCGTCGAGCCGGAGGCGTCGCCCGACTACGCGCGGTCGCTCGCGGCGGGCGAGCCCGTGCGCGTCGAGATCGGCCGGTCGATCGCCGACGGTCAGCTGCTGCCCGCGCCCGGCGTGCTGCCGTGGGCGGTGATCTCGGCCCTGGTCGACGACGTCGTCACGGTCAGCGACGACGAGATCCGCGCGGCGATGCGCCTGCTGTTCGAGCGCTGCAAGCTCGTCGCCGAGCCCAGCGGCGCGTCCGCGCTCGCCGCCGTGCTCGCCGACCGCATCGCCGGCGACCGCGTCGGCGTGATCCTCTCGGGCGCGAACGTCTCGGTGGAACGCTTCGCCGAGCTGCTCGCCTGACAGCGAGCTAGGAGCCGGGCGTCCAGATCTTCTCGCGCGCGGCTGCGCGACCCGCGTCGATCGGGGTCGCGTGCTCGACGAGGAAGTCGACCGCGGCGCGCTGCGCGAGATCCTCGCGCAGGTCGTCGAGGCGGCCGTTCTTCTCGAGGCGGTCGCGGAGCTTCTCGGGCGTGGTGTTCTCGCGCGCGGCGGTGGACTGCAGCGCGTCGAGGATGTCGCCCTCGGCGGGCTCGATGCCCTCGGCGTCGATGACGGCGGCGAGGACGGCCTCGCGGCGCAGCGCGCTCTCGGCGTCGGGCAGCGCCTCCTCGACGATCTCCTCCTCCTGCTTGCCGGAGATGTTGAGGTACATCTCCTTGGAGATCCCCTGGTGGGAGAGCGAGTGCATCATGCGCTCGAAGAGCTCGGTCGCGCGAGCGCGGATCAGCGTGTCGGGCACGGTGATCTTCGCCTTGGCGGCCACCGCGTCGAGCACCGCCTCGCGGTACTCGGCCTCGGCCTTGCCCTCCTCGGCCTCGCGCAGCTTGGCGCTGATGTCCTCGCGCAGCTCGTCGATCGAGTCGAAGCCGCCGGCCTCCAGCGCGAACTCGTCGTCGAGCTCGGGGAGACGCTTGCGCTTGACCTCCTTGACGGTGACCGCGAACTCGGCGGGCTTGCCCTGCAGGTGCTCCGCGCCGTAGTCCTCGGGGAAGCTCAGCTTGACCGTGCGCTCCTGGCCCGCGGCGGCGCCCTCGAGCTGCTCCTCGAAGCCCGGGATCAGGCGCCCGGTGCCGAGCTCGACCATCTGGTCGCGCCCTTCGCCGCCCTCGAAGGGCTCACCGTCGATCGAGCCGACGTAGTCCATCACCACGAAGTCGCCGCGCGCGGCCGGCTCCTCCACCGTCTCCAGGCGGGCGGAGCGCTCGCGCAACTGCTCGAGCTCGGCGTCGATGTCGGCCGGGTCGGGCTCGGGCTCGCGGCGGCCCACCTCG
>JAWVFY010000094.1:0-3623 GCA_033855575.1 Solirubrobacteraceae bacterium | reverse complement strand
CGGCTCGTCAATGCCACCGGCATTGCCTTCGCCGGCCAACACCGCCCGGACACCGCCCGCACCGCCCCCACAACCACGGGCTTCACGGAATCAATCATCTAGGCTCCCGCGCGCCATGGCCTACGAGACGCTGCGCTACGAGGTCGCCGACCAGGTCGCGACCATCGCGATGGATCAGCCCGAGAGCCGCAACGCGTTGTCGGACGCTCTGCTCGACGACCTGCTCGCCGCGTTCGCCGTTGCCCGCGAGGACGATGCCGTCCGCTGCGTCGTGCTGACCAGCACGCACGAGACGACGTTCAGCGCCGGCGGCAACCTGTCGGGCTTCGCCGCCGACCTGCCGCTGATCCACAAGCACTGGGCGACCGACAAGTTCCCGCGCCTGTTCGAGCGCATCGGGACCCTCGGCAAGCCGTCGGTGTGCGCGGTCAACGGTCACTGCCTGGCCGGTGCGCTGGGCATCGCGCTGGCCTGCGACCTGATCGTCGCGAAGGAGACGGCGACGTTCGGCACGCCCGAGATCAACGTCGGCGTTTTCCCGTTCATGATCATGGCGCTGATCTACCGCAACGTCGGGCGCAAGAAGACCAACGAGCTGCTGCTGCTCGGCGAGCGGATCGACGCGCACGAGGCGCAGCGGATCGGGATCGTCAACCGCGTCGTGGCGCCCGACGCGTTCGACGCCGCAGTGGCGGAGTGGGCGGGTGCGCTGGCCCGGAAGTCCCCGGTGCTCATGCGGATGGGCAAGGACGCGATGTTCCGCCAGATGGACATGCCGTTCGCCGAGGCGCTGGAGTACCTGCACCACAACCTCACCCTGGCCTTCTCGACCGAGGACATCCAGGAGGGCGTCACGGCGTTCTTCGAGAAGCGCGACCCGCAGTGGAAGGGGCGGTGACGGCCGTCGCCGGCGAACTCGCCCTCAAGGGCGACCGCAAGATCGTCGTGGTCATGCCGGCCCGCAACGCGGCGCGGACGCTAGAGCGGACGGTCTCCGGGATCCCGCAGGAGTGGGTCGACGAGATCATCCTCGTCGACGACGGCTCGACCGACGACACCGTCCTGCGGGCTCGCGCGCTCCCGCTGCACGTCATCTGGCACCCCCACAACGTCGGCTACGGCGGCAACCAGAAGACGTGCTACCTCGAGGCGCTCCAGCGCGATGCCGACGTCGTGGTGATGCTGCATCCCGACGGCCAGTACGAGCCGTCGCTGATCCCGCAGATCGTCGCCCCGATCCTGCGCGGCGAGGCCGACCTCGTGCTCGGGTCGCGCTTCCTGCCGCCCCGCTCGGCGTTGGCCGGTGGGATGCCGCGCCACAAGTGGGTGGCCAACCGCGTGCTGACGACGATCGAGAACGCCATCCTCGGCACGTCGCTCAGCGAGGCCCACACCGGCTACCGCGCCTACAGCCGCGACCTGCTCATGGGCATCCCGTTCCTGCGCAACGCGATCGACTTCAGCTTCGACTCCGAGGTGCTGATGCAGGCGGTGCACTTCGGTTACCGGATCGGCGAGGTGCCGGTGCGGACGATCTACGACCAGGAGGCGTCGAGCATCCCGCTCGGGCCGTCGGTGGTCTACGGGCTCAAGACCCTGGCGGCGGCCGGCAGGCTCGTCCTGCACCGGATCCGTATCTGGCCCTCGCGGAAGTTCGCCCGCTGATGGTCACCGGGGAGCGGGCGGTCACCGCGGCGGGCGGCTTCAACCCGAGCTGGCAGCGCCACGTCGCCGCCTACGAGCTCTGCGCGCGCTTCCTCGGGCCGGGCCCGGTGCTGGACCTCGGCTGCGGGATCGGCCACAGCTTCGAGCGGCTGGCGCCGCGCGAAACCGTCGGCGTCGACATCGCTGCCCAGGCGCTGCGCGGGCAGGCGCGGCGGACGATCGTGGCCGACATGCGCGCGGTCCCCGTCGGCGACGCCAGCTTCGACTCGGTGGTCTGCATGCACGCCGTCGAGCACGTCCCCGACCCCGAGCGCGTGGTGGCCGAGGCCCGCCGCGTGCTGCGGCCCGGCGGGGTGGCGGTGTTCGTCACCCCCAATCGCCTGACCTTCGGGCTGCCCGACGAGATCATCGACCCCTACCACTTCGTCGAGCTCGATCCGGAGCAGCTGCGTGGCCTCGTGGCCGCGTCGTTCGACGGCGTGGAGGTGCTCGGGATGTTCGGCTCGGAGCGGATGAACGCGTTCCTGGCGCCCGAGAAGCAGCTCATGCGGCGCGTCCTGCGGCTCGATCCGCTGGCGCTGCGGCGCCGGCTGCCGCGCCGTGTGCTCCAGCGCCTCTACGACACGACGCTCACGCTCGCTCGGCGCCGCGCCGATCCGCTGGCCGCGGCGATCGGGACGCAGGACTTCTCCCTGGCCGCCGATCGGGTGGCCGAGGCGATCGACCTGGTCGCCGTCGGGCGGGCGGCGGGTCGCGGGCAGCGCGTCGCGGATACGCTCGCCGTCCTATGAGCGCCACCGAACCGCCCGCGTCGATCCTGCGGCCGCTCGTCGAGGAGCTCCATGCGACCCGTGAGCGGCTCAAGCTCGGCGGCGGCCAGGAGAAGATCGACAAGCAGCACGCGGCTGAGAAGTTGACCGCGCGCGAGCGGATCGATCTGCTGCTTGACGAGGGCAGCTTCACCGAGCTGGGCATCCAGGGCGGCATCCACTTCAGCGTCCGCGGTCTGGAGGACAAGGACGCGCCGGCCGATGGCGTGATCACCGGCTACGGCAAGGTCGACGGGCGGCTGGTCGCGGTCTGCGCATACGACTTCACGGTCATGGCCGGGTCGATGGGCATGACGGGCGAGCAGAAGGTCAGCCGGCTGCGCGAGCTCGCCCTGACCAAGCGGATGCCGTTCGTCTGGCTGCTCGACAGCGCGGGGGCCCGGATCCAGGAGGCCGTCGGCTCGCTGTTCGCGGGCTCGGGGCACCTGTTCCGCGAGGAGGTGATCATGAGCGGCGTCATCCCGCAGGTCGCCGCGCTCATGGGGCCGTGCGCCGCGGGTACCGCCTACATCCCGGGCCTGGCCGACTTCGTGCCGATGGTCAAGGGGCGCGGGTCGATGGCGCTGGCCGGCCCGCACCTCGTCCGGGCGGCGATCGGCGAGGACGTCACCCAGGAGGAGCTCGGCGGCTCGCGCGTGCACTGCCGCAAGTCGGGGGTCGGCGATCTCGAGGTGGCCGACGACCACGAGTGCATCGAGCGCATCAGGCAGTACCTCGCGTTCATGCCGTCGCACAACAAGGCGGCCCCGCCGCGGATCGCCACCGACGATCCGGTCGACCGCATGGACGACGACCTGCTCGACGTGCTGCCGGAGTCCAACCGCAAGCCCTACGACATGTACGAGGTCATCCGCCGGATCGTCGACGACGGCTTCTACTTCGACCTCAAGCCGCAGTGGGCCAAGACGATCATCACCTGCTTTGCGCGCTTCGACGGCCGCCCCTGCGGGATCGTGGCCAACCAGCCCAGGCAGCTCGGCGGCATCCTCGACAACGACTCGGCCGACAAGGCCGCCCGGTTCGTCAACCTCTGCAACGCGTTCGGTGTCCCGCTGCTGTTCCTGATGGACGTGCCGGGCTTCATGGTCGGCACGAAGGTCGAGGAGGCGGGGATCATCCGCCACGGCG
>JAWVFY010000093.1:0-3101 GCA_033855575.1 Solirubrobacteraceae bacterium | reverse complement strand
CGCCCATCCCGGCGCGCAGTCGGCCCCGCTGCTCGGCCGCGCCTCGCTCGTCGGGCTCGCCGCCCGCCAGCGCACGCGGCTGACCCAGGCCCGCGCGCACGCCGCCAGCCGCTCGCGTACCGCGCTGCTGGCCGCCGGGGGCGGCGCGGTGCTCGCCCTGCTCGCCGCGCTCGCCCTTGTCGCGGCGATGGTCGGTGCCGTGCGGCGGCCGCTCGACCTCCTCGTCGACGCGGCGCGGCGCGTGGCCGCCGGCGACCTGTCGGCGCGGGTCGCGGAGGACGGGCCGTCGGAGCTGCGCACGCTGGCGCGGGCGTTCAACGCGATGGCCACCGACCTGCAGAGCGCGGCCGATCGTGTCGAGGCCGAGCACCGGCGGCTGGACACCGTCATCCGCAGCCTCGGCGACGCGCTGGTGATCACCGACGCCGAGGGCGTCGTGCTCCACTGCAACCCGCGCACCGCCGAGCTGATCCCCGACCTCGACGCGGGCACTGACGTCACCGGGATCCTCCCGCCCGCCGGCAAGGCGCTGGCCGGCGAGCAGACGCTCGAGCACGGCGGCCGGGCGCTGCTCGTCACCGCCGCGATGTTGGACGAGGGAGGCGGCACGGTCTGGACGGTCCGCGACGCCACCGAGCGCGTGCGCCTCGAGCGCCTCAAGAGCGAGTTCGTCGCGACCGCCTCGCACGAGCTGCGCAGCCCGCTGACCTCGATCAAGGGCTTCGTCGAGCTGCTCGACGCCACCAGCGACCAGCTGACCGACCGCCAGCGGGAGTTCCTCGACATCATCCAGCTGTCGACCAACCGGCTGGTGGACCTCGTCAACGACCTCCTCGACGTGGCGCGGGTCGAGGCCGGCCGCGTCGAGATCCACCGCCGCCCGACCGACATCGCCGAGGCCGTGCGCGAGGTGGCCGCGCTGCTGCGGCCGCGCATCGACGAGAAGGCCCAGCGACTGACCATCGAGGGCGGCGGCGCCCTTCCGCTCGCGCTGGCCGATCCCTCCCGCGTGCGCCAGATCCTCACCAACCTGCTGACCAACGCGCACCTCTACACCGGCGACGGCGGCGCCATCGCGATCGCACTGGCGGCGACCCCGCACCACGTCGTCATCGAGGTCTCCGACGACGGGCGGGGCATGACCGGCGAGGAGATCGAGCACGCCTTCGACCGCTTCTACCGCGGGCACCGCGACGGCTCGGATCCCCAGCCGTCGGGCACCGGGCTCGGCCTGGCCATCGTCCGCTCGCTGGTCGAGCTGCACGGCGGCGACATCGCCATCGACTCGGCCCCGGGCGAGGGGACGCGCTTCACCGTGCGGCTGCCGCTGGCCCCCGTGCCCGACGTGACCGCCGCCGCGCCACGCCACGCATTGCGCGGCAAGCGCGTGCTCGTCGTCGACGACGAGCACGAGATCGCCAACCTCATCGCGCAACGCCTCGCCCCGTTCGAGGTCGAGACCGTCGTGGTCAACAGCGGCGCCGAGGCGCTCGAGCGCCTGCGCAGCCGGCGCTTCGACGCGATCACGCTGGACATCCTGATGCCGGGCATGAGCGGCTTCGAGGTCCTGCGCACGCTGCGCGCCGACCCCGAGCTGCGCGGGATCCCCGTCGTCGTGGTGTCCGTCTTCAGCGGCCGCGAGGCCCTGGCCAGCGAGTGGATCGTGCCCAAGCCGATCGATGCGGATGAGCTCGTCGACGCGCTCGGCCAGGCCATCCTCGCCGGCCGGGTGCGGGTGCTGGTGGTGGCGCGCCCCGAGCTGCGCGAGACGCTCGAGCCGACGCTCGCGGATCTCGGCATCGAGTACGAGTGGGTCACCGACGCGCTGGGCGCCGCGCGGCTGTGCCTCGAGCATCCCTTCGAGATCGCGCTGATCGACGCCGACATGCACGGGCCCGACGGCGCGCTGGCGGCGCTCGACCTGCGCGGTCGCCGCCTGCGCCGGTCCGTCGTGGTCTTCTCGAACGGCACGGACTCCCCGGGCCTGGCGCGCTTCGATGCCGATCCGGTGGCCATCGAGGACGCTGGCGCGACGGTGCTGGGCCTCCTCCAGACGGACGCGACATAGGATGGCCGGCGTGCGCAGGGACGAGGTGCATCTGCTGCAGGAGGCCCTCGCCCAACGGGAGGAGCAGGCGCTCGAGAAGGAGCGCCAGCTCGAGCGCTACGCCGCCGACCTGCGCGAGACCTTCAAGCAGGAGCGCGCCCGCGCGCAGGAGCTGCGCCGCTCCTACGTCGCCACGGTGCGGGCGCTGGCCAACGCGGTCGAGGCGCGCGACGCCTACACCGGCAAGCACGCCGAGCGCGTCGCCGCCTACGGGCTCGCCATCGCCCGCGCCGGGGGGTTCAGCCTCGCCGACGATCCGCAGATCGAGTTCGGCTTCCTGCTGCACGACGTCGGCAAGGTGGCGATCCCCGACGCGATCCTCTTCAAGCCCGAGCCGCTGGACCGCACCGAGCGCGCGGTCATGGAGCGCCACCCGGACGTCGGCTGGGAGATCCTGCGCGACATCGACTTCCTCGGCGACGCCAAGCTCGTCGTCCGCCACCACCACGAGCGCTGGGACGGCGAGGGCTACCCCGACCGGCTGGCCGGCGAGGACATCCCGCTGGCCGCCCGCATCTTCAGCGTGGCCGACACGTTCGATGCCCTGACCACCGACCGCCCCTACCGCCCGGGCATGGCGATCGAGCAGGCGCGGGAGATCGTCCTTGCGGAGGCGGGCACCCAGTTCGACCCGGCGGCCGTCGCCGCATTCGACGCCGTCCCCACCGAAGAGCTGACGCGAATCGCCGAGGAGATCCGGTGAACGGCGCCACCGTCCTGATCGTCGACGACGACCCGTTCATCCGGCGGCTGATCGCCACCACGCTGGAGGATGTCTCGGGTTTCGTCCTGCGCCAGGCGGCCGACGGCCAGGAGGCCCTGGAGGTCGCCCGTGCCGACCCGCCGGCGATCGTGTTCCTGGACATCGACATGCCGCGGCTCGACGGGATCGCGGCCTGCCGCGGCCTGCGCGCCGACCACGGCCCGCACGTGCGGATCGTCATCCTGACGGCGGCCGGGCGCGAGCAGGAGGAAGAGGCCCGCGCCGCGGGCG
>JAWVFY010000092.1:0-7857 GCA_033855575.1 Solirubrobacteraceae bacterium | reverse complement strand
ACATCCCTGGATCGCCCGGCTCGGGCGGCGCGGTGAGGTCGCGCGCCACCAGCTCGGCGCCGGCCTGGCTGACCCACGGGTTCTCCGGAGCCGCCGCCCATGCCGCCAGCGCGACCCTCCCGCCGGGGCGCAGGACCCGCCGGGTCTCGCGCAGCGCGGCCTCGGGATCGGCCAGCAGCATGTAGCCCCAGCGGCAGAGCACGGCGTCGACCGACGCCGTCGGCACGTCGAGCCATTCCGCCTCCATCGCCTCGAACTCGACGTTCTCGACGCCCAGCTCGGCCGCCCGGCGCCTTGCGGCCTCGAGCATCGCCCCGGCGCCGTCGGTGATGATCACCTTGCCGCCAGGGGCGACCTGCGGCGCCGCCAGCAGGCCGGTGTCGCCCAGGCCCGCGGCCACTTCCAGGACGGTCTGGCCCGGCTGCGGGTCGATCGCCTGGACCAGCCACTCCGCCACCGGCGCGCTCGCGCGCTGGAACTCGGCGCGCCGCGCCTCCCAGCCCGAGGCCATCGCCTCCCAGCGATCGCGGCTCTCCGAGCGGTACTGCGCGGGGTCGAACACCCCGCGAGGTCTACCGGAAGCGGAAGGCGACGATCGTCGTGGCGCTGGGCAGGCCGCTGGCGTCGATCGCCACGGCGTAGAGGTCATAGGCCCCCACGGGCAGCTTCGCGGCGAGCGGCAGCGAGTAGCGCCAGCCGCCGCCGAGCAGCGTCGGCGTCAGCAGCAGCGGCGTCGTGCACGGGCCGGACTTCAGGGAGCGCTTGCCGTCGAACCAGCGGCAGACGCCGCTCTTGGAGGCCACGGGCCGCAGGGCCAGGTAGACCTTGCTCAGTGCGGTGTCGTCCGCGGCGCCGCCGAGGAAGGCGACGGAACGCCGCATGGTGGTCCGCACCGTCTTCCCGTGGAGCCGACGGGTCCTGTAGAGCGTGAGCCGCTGCTTGGGCTGCGGGGTGGCGACCGTGATCGTCGGCGCGATGCCGTCGAGCACCGTGAAGCTGTCCGGCTCCGACGGCGCACTCGTCGCACCCTGCCTGTCGGTGACGCTGACGGTCGCCGAGTAGGCCTGCCGGGCGCTGTAGCTGTGGGTCGTCGTCGGTGTGGTCGTCGTCGTCGTGGTGCCGTCGCCGAAGTTCCAGTGATAGGCCGTGATCCCGCCGCCGATCCCCGCATCGGGATCCGACGAGCCAGAGGCGTCGAGCGTGACAGGCCGGTTCTGACGGGGCGCGGTGGACAGCGCGGCGAGGACGGCGGTCGGGGGGCGGTTGACGAACTGGTCGGCCCCGAGGTCGCTCGGACCGCTGCTCGGGAGGGAGTTGCCGTCGATGTCGGTGGCCGACTCGCCTGACGTGAACCCGCCCAGGCCGCGGACCGGTGCGTCGGCGCGCAGGTGGTAGTTCAGCCGGGCGGCGTTGACGAACTGCGTCGCGGCGTCGGCCGCCGTGTCGGCGACGCTGTCGCGCGACGAGGCGGTGATCGTCGCCCCGGGCCCGGCGGGGCTGGCGGCAACGGCCGACCGGCTCCCCCGGATGATCGAGTCGGTGAAGGTGACCGCGATCGCGGTCCCCGGAAGGATGGCGCCCGACGGATCTGCGCTGACGGCGCCGATCGCCGTCACGTGGTGGCCGGTCACGGCGATCCCGGGCCCGAGCGAGCCGGAGGCGTAGACGGCCGCGAGCGACTTCGGGCCCGACAGGACGGTGGAGTCCAGGGTCAACGTGGCGGCGGTGTCCGCGGGCGACGCGGACCGCAGCGAGGCGGCGACGGCGCCGGCGAAGGTGGTGTCGAGCTGCGAGCGCTGGACGACGTTGGGCCCCATCCCGAAGTCGACGCCGTCGCCGGTCGTGCTGACGACGACGTCGTCGCGCAGCGTCAGGCCGTCGGCGCCGCCGGAGATTCCGGGGCCGCTGGAGGCGACGTTGACCACGGTGAGCCCGCTGACGACGTCGGGTGCCCCGCTCGAGGCGGTGAAGGCGATGACCGGCGTCCCGGAGGTGGTCGCCAAGCCGTTGATCAGCGCGCCCGGCTGGCCCTTGAGGGTCACGCCGGGGTTCGCGTTGCTCAGGTTGACGGTGTAGATCCCGGGCGTGAACGTCACGGTGTCGCCGTTGGCGGCGGCGCTGACCTTCGCCGCGACGTCGCTGTCGCCAGGAGAGACGGTCGTATCGGCGGCCGAGGCCGCGGCGGGCAGCGCGAGCAGCGCGAGGCCGGCGGCGAGCAGGAGACGGGGAGTGGTGGGCATCGGTTCCTAGGGGAGGTGGCGGCGGAGAAGCTTTCCTGAAGCTGTTCTCGGCAGCTGGAGAGCGAAGCTACACCCCTTGGGCACCTTGAAAGGCGCCAGCTTGCTCGCACAATGTGCCCGCAACTCGGCCTCCGAGACGGCCGCGCCAGGCCGTAGGACGACCGTGGCGAGCACCGCCTCGCCCCATTCCGGGTCGGGCCGGCCGTACACCGCGGCCTCGGCCACCGCGGGATGGGCCTCGAGCACCGCCTCGACCTCGGCGGGGGCGACGTTCTCGCCGCCGGTGACGATCGTGTCGGCCTTGCGCCCGGTGATCTCCAGCCGGCCGTCCGCGGTCCAGGCGCCCAGGTCGCCCGTGGCCAGCGGCTGGGCCGCAGAGGGCGAGACCGTCGGGCCGCTGACGAGGATCTCCCCCTCGTCGCTGAGCTCGACCCTCGTGCAGAACAGCGGTCGGCCGGCCGTGGTGACCTGCGAGCAGGCCTCGGTCAGGCCGTAGGTCTCGACCGCGGCGACGCCCGCCGCCGCCGCTCGTTGCATCAGGGCCGGTGGGATCGGCGCGCCGCCGACCAGCGCGCAGCGCAGCGCCTGTCCCCGCCCACCCTGCTCGAGCCCGGCGTCGAGCAGGCGCCTGAGCGTCGTCGGCACGACCGAGATGACCGTGTGCTCCTCGGCGAGGACCCGCTCGGCGTCGAAGCGGTCGTGGACGATCGCCGTCGTCGCGTAGATCGCGCTGCGCACGAGGATCGACAGACCGCCGACGTGCGAGAGCGGCAGCGCGCACAGCCAGCGCTCGTCGGGCCGCAGGCCCATGGCGGTGTGGGCGCCGAGGGCGCTCCACAGCCAGTTGCCGTAGGTCAGCTCGACGCGCTTGGGCAGGCCGCTGGTCCCAGAGGTGTGCACGACGATCGCCGTCGCGTCGAGGTCGTGCGGGCGCGGATCGGCCGGTGGCGCGACGAGTGGCGCGTCCACCACCAGGTCCGCCCCGCGGGTCACGTGGGCCTGCTCGGCAGCGCCGAGGCGCAGGTCGACCGGCACCGCCGTCGCGCCCGCCAGCAGGCAGCCGTGCAGCGCGACGGCGAAGTCGCGCCCCGGCGGAAGGGCCAGCGCGACCGTGGCGCCCGGCGGCACCGCGCCCGCTGCGCGGCGGGCCGCGGCCAGCAGCTCTGCATAGGTCAGCGAGCCCTGCGGGGTCCGCAGTGCCTCGTGGTCGGGCCGTGAGCGAGCGGCGCGGACGAGCCAGGGTTCGACGTGCATTCCCCCATAGGCTGACATCCCATGACGGCAGTGACCTGGACCAGCGGCGGCGAGTACGAGGACATCCGCTACGAGCTCAGCGCCGACGGCATCGCCAAGATCACCATCGACCGGCCCGAGGTGCGCAACGCGTTTCGCCCGCAGACGGTGATGGAGATGTCGCGGGCCTTCGAGCGGGCGCGCGAGGATCCCGAGGTCGGCGTGATCATCCTCACCGGCGAGGGCGAGAAGGCGTTCTGCTCGGGCGGCGACCAGCGCGTACGCGGCGATCGCGGCTACGAGACCGAGCCGGGCTCGGGCGTCGGGCGCTTCCACGTCACCGACCTGCATGTCCAGATGCGCCGGCTACCCAAGCCGATCGTGGCGATGGTGGCGGGCTACGCGGTCGGCGGCGGCCACGTGCTGCACATCTGCTGTGACCTGACGATCGCCGCCGACAACGCGCGCTTCGGCCAGACCGGCCCGCGGGTCGGCTCGTTCGACGGGGGATTCGGCGCGAGCCTGCTGGCCGCCCAGATCGGCCAGAAGCGCGCCAAGGAGATCTGGTTCCTGTGCCGGCAGTACGACGCTCAGCGGGCGCTGGACTGGGGCCTGGTCAACGCGGTGGTGCCCTACGAGCGCCTCGAGGAGGAGACCGTGTCGTGGTGCCGCGAGATGCTCGCGCTCTCCCCCTTCGCCCTGCGGCTGCTCAAGGCGAGCTTCCACGCCAACGAGGACGGGATGGCCGGCCTCCAGCAGCTCGCCCACGACACCAACCTCCTGTTCTACGCCTCCGAGGAGGCGCAGGAGGGGCGCGAGGCCTACAGGGCCAAGCGGGCGCCCGACTTCTCGCGGTTCCCGAAGCGGCCATAGCGTGAGCGCCGCGCGGATCTGGATCATGGCCGCGCGCCTGCGGACGCTGCCCGCGGCGGTGGCGCCCGTGCTCGTCGGCACGTCGCTCGCCATCCGCGACGACCACTTCGACGGCTTCGCCTTTGCGTTTGCGCTGCTGGGCGCGCTGTTCATCCAGGTGGGGACGAACCTGTCCAACGACTACTCCGACGCCCGCCGCGGCGCTGACACCGAGGACCGCCTGGGCCCCGTCCGGGTCACCGCCGGCGGCCTCGTCCCGCCGCGGCAGGTCCTCACCGCGACCTACGTCTCGTTCGGGCTGGCGGTGCTGTGCGGCATCTACCTGATCGCCGTCGCCGGGCCGGTCCTGCTGCTCATCGGCGCGGCCTCGATCGTGGCCGGCGTGCTCTACACCGGAGGCCCACGGCCCTACGGATACGAGGGGCTCGGCGAGGTCTTCGTGTTCCTGTTCTTCGGCCTGGTCGCGGTGTCGGGGTCGTTCTACGTGCAGATCCAGAAGCTGCCGTGGCAGGTCTTCGTGCTGGCGATCCCCGTCGGCCTGATCGCCGCGGCGATCCTGGTCGTCAACAACGTGCGCGACATCGACACCGACCGGCGGGCCGGCAAGCGGACGCTCGCCGTGCGGCTGGGCCGCGAGCGCACGCGGATGCTCTACGGCGCGATGCTGGCCGCGGCCTACCTGGTGCTGATCCCGCTCGGGGCCGGCCTGACGTTCTGGGTGCTGCTCGCCTGGCTGTCGATCCCGCTGGCGGCACGGCTGCTGGCGATCGTGCGCACGCGCACCGACGGGCCGGCGCTCAACGGCGCGCTGGCGGGGACCGGGATGCTTCAGCTCGTCTTCTGCCTGCTGCTCTCCGCGGGCGTGCTGCTCAGTTGAGGCTCTCGGTCGCCCGCCGCACGGTGGCGCTGCGCGAGGCGCATCGCGCGGCCCACGGCAAGCTGACCGAGCGCGAGTTGTTCGACGTCGTGCTCGAAGGGGCCGACGGCGTCGCCGGCCGGGGCGAGGCGGCTCCGCTGGAGAGCTACGACGGCGTCTCGGGCGATCTCGTCGCCGCCGCGCTCGCCGCCCATGCGCGGGCGATCGCCGCGCTGGACGACGACGCGACCGGGCCGCAGCTCCTGGAGGCCTGCCGCCAGGCTGCCGACCTCCCGCAGGCCGTGGCGGCGGTCGACATGGCGCTGTGGGACCGCGGCGGGCGCCGCGCGGGCCAGCCGGTGACCGCGCTGTTGACCGACGAGGCCGCGGCTGAGGTCGAGGTCAACGCCACGATCGGCGCGCTGGACCGCGGTCGTGCCGCCGACGCGGCCGCCGAGGCGGCGCGCGCCGGCTTTCGCTGCGTGAAGGTCAAGGTCGGGCTGGGCGACGACGCCGGTCGTGTGGCGGCGGTCCGTGCACTGGCTGGTCCGGAGATGGCGCTGCGGCTCGACGCCAACGGCGCCTGGGACGTCGAGGACGCGGTGCGCCACATCGAGGCGCTGGCGCCCGCGGGCCTCGAGCTCGTCGAGGAGCCCGTGCACGGCATCGAGGCGCTGCGCGCGGTGCGCGAGCGCGTGCCGGTGCGGATCGCCATGGACGAGACCGCGGCCGAGCACGGCGCGCTGGCCTCGGCCGCCGCCGACGCGGTCTGCCTGAAGGTCGGGCGCTGCGGCGGCATCTCGGCGACGCTGGCCGCCGCCGCGCTGGTGCGGGCGATGGGCGGCGAGGTCTACCTCGCCTCGGCGCTCGACGGGCCGGTGGGGATCGCCGCCGCGCTGCATTGCGCCGCCGCGCTGAACGTCGAGCTGCCGTGCGGTCTGGCCACCCTGGGCCAGCTCGAGCTCGACGACCCGTTCCCGGTCGTCGCCGGCCGCATCGCGGTGCCGACCGCACCGGGCCTGCTCTGACGTTGTTGCTCCCCAGCAACGACAACGTCAGACCAGAGCGGCGGCGACCGCCGCCGGCGCCTCCCGCGGGAGGCCGTGCCCGGCCCCGGGAACGACCACCAGCGGCCCGGCGCCCGGGAGCGCGGAGGCGAGCCTCTCCCCCAGCACGCGGAACTTCGCGTCACGCTCGCCGGCCAGGACGGTCGCCGGCATCGCCAGCTCGCCCAGGCGGGCCCACAGCGGCGTCATCGCCCCGGTGCCCGCGCCCCGCAGCGACGCCGCCAGGCCCGCCGGCGTGTTGCGCAGGATGTCCTCGCGCCAGCGCGCCCGCACCGCGGGCGGCTCGCCGGCGAACAGCGCCAGCGCCATCCAGCGCGCCGCGAAGTCCTCGATCGTCCCGGCCTGCACCTCGTCGGCCAGCGCCTCGTCGGTTCGCCGCCGCGCGTCGCGCTCCCTCCCATCCTCGATACCCGCAGTGGTCGAGACGAGGACCAGCCGCGCCACTCGTTCAGGCGCGGCCAGCGCCACGTGCAGGGCGATCCGCCCACCCATCGAGTAGCCGGCCAACGTGAACCGCTCGGGCGCAGCGGCCAGGACCACATCGACGCACGAGACGAAGCTCACGGGCGCCTGCGCCGCTGCGCCATGCCCCGGCAGATCGGGGGCGACGACGCCGGCGCCGACCCCGTCCCACGTCCGGCCCGTGCCGGCGAACCCATGCAGCGCGACGACGTGCGACACGGCGCGGACCATACGCTGCGGGGGTGCACGTCCTCCTGCGCGCGTTCGTCGACGAGCTGGCCCGCTGCGGCATGCGCGCCGCCTGCACGTCGCCGGGCTCGCGCTCCACACCGCTGGTCCTCGCGCTGGCCCGCGAGGAGCGGCTCGAGGCCTTCTCGCACGTCGACGAGCGCTCGGCCGCCTTCTTCGCCGTGGGTCACGCCAAGGCCACGGGCCGCCCGGTCGCGCTGGCCTGCACGTCGGGCACCGCGGTCGCCCACTACGCCCCGGCGGTGATCGAGGCCCACGAGGCGCGGGTGCCGCTGCTCGTCCTCACCGCCGACCGGCCCCCGGAGCTGCGCGAGACGGGCGCGGGCCAGACGATCGACCAGATCAAGATCTTCGGCACGGCCGTCAAGTGGTTCTTCGAGGTCGGCGACCACGAGGCCACGCCCGAGCGCCTGCGCTGGATGCGCACCTTGGCCTGCCGCGCCTACTGGACTGCGGTCACCGGGCGACCCGGGCCGGTGCACCTGAACTTCGGCCTGCGCGAGCCGCTCGTGCCGCCCGCGGACCTCGGCGGCGACCTCTCGGGCCGCGCCGACGGCCGGCCGTTCCTCACCCGCATGGCGCCGACCGCGCAGCTGGCGCCCGATGCGCTGTCGGGCGTGGCCGAGATCGTCGCGGGCACGCCGCGCGGCATCGTCGTCTCGGGGCGCGAGGAGCGCACGCCCGACCTGCCCGAGGCGATCGAGGCCTTCGGCTCGGCGGTCGGCTATCCGGTGCTGGCCGACCCGCTGGGCGGCGCGCGCCGGGGAACCGCCGCGATCGCCCACTACGACGCGTTGCTGCGCGACGCGGATCTGGCGGCTGGGCTGCGGCCCGATCTCGTCGTGGGGGTCGGCGAGCTGCCGAGCTCCAAGCCGGT
>JAWVFY010000091.1:0-3084 GCA_033855575.1 Solirubrobacteraceae bacterium | reverse complement strand
CGCGGCGGCCAGGCGCTCGGGGACGCCGAGGCGCTCGGCGACGGTGCGACAGGCCGGGCCCGACACCGCCTGCGCGCGGATCTTCGTCAGCCGGCCGGCGCCGTAGCGCTCGGCCTCCAGGCGCGGGAAGAGGTGCGCGGTCACCGCGAGCCCGAGGATGCTGTCCCCGAGGAACGCCAGCCGCGAGTAGGAGTCCGAGCGCTTGTCGGTCCACGACGCGTGGGTGAACACCTGCCGCGAGAGCTCCTCCGGCAGATCGTCGAGCAATGCCTCCAACTTCTGCACCTAGGGCGTTGCCGGCGCGTGCTCGACGACGAAGTCGACGGCCTGGCCGACGGAGAGGATCCGTGCGGCCTGCTCGTCGGACATCGTCACGCCGTAGGAGTCCTCGAGCTCCTGCACGAGCGTGTAGAGGTCCAGCGAGTCGGCCTCGAGGTCCTCTTTGAAGCGCGTGCTCTCGTCGATCTGCGCCGGATCGAGGTCCAGCTCGTCGGCGAGGTGCGCCTGGATCAGGCTGAAGACTTCCTCCCGGGACATGACTAGGCGACAGTAGACGGCTGGTCGGACGCCGGGGCGGTGCGCAGCGCGCCCGCGGCCTGCAGGGCCGCGTGGGTGCGCCCGACGACGTCGCCGGAGACGCCGCGCGCCGCCAGCAGGATCGCCTGGGAGAAGCCGTAGCGGGTGAAGCGCCCGTGGGGGACGACGCCCAGGCGCCGCAGCCCGAGCAGGTAGGCGCCGCCGGCGCTCTCGGGGTCCAGGGCGTCGCGAAACTCCAGCAGCGCGGGGCGCAGGAGCAGCCCGCCGGTCTTCGCGCGCCGCGAGGAGGTCGCCACATCGCGAATCGCGCGCAGCATGGTCTCCGAGACGCCCTCCATGAGCTTGAGGGCCACGTTGCCGGTGAAGCCGTCGGTCACGATCACGTCGGCCTTGCCGGAGGTGACCTCGTTGCCCTCGACGTTGCCGATGAAGTCATAGCGCCCGCCCTCGGTCATGCGCTTGCTGAGCGCGGCGTGGGCCGCGACGATGAGCGGGGTGCCCTTCGTGGCCTCGCCGCCGTTGGAGAGGAGACCGACGCGCGGGCGCTCGATGCCGAGCACCGCCGCGGCGAGCGCGGCGCCCATGTAGCCGAACTGGACGAGGTGCTCGGCGCGCACCTCGGTGTTCGCCCCGACGTCGACGATCGTCACGGGGTGGCCGGGGACCGGGACCGAGATCGCCAGCGCGGGGCGGTCGATGCCGGGCGCGCGCCTGATGTTGAACAGCCCGGCGGCGAGCGCCGGGCCGGTCGACCCGCCGCTCACCAGCGCGTCCGCGTCGCCCTCCGCGACCGCGCGGGCGGCGCGGACGATCGACGCGTCGGGTTGGGCGCGCACCGCCCCGGCCGGGTCGGCCGCCTTGGCGATCGACACCGGCGCGTCCACGACGTCGACGCCGGCCGGCGGGTCGCCCATCTCGTGGGCGGGTCCGAAGAGCACGACCCGGACGCCCGCTGCCGCCGCGATCGCAGCACCCGCCGCGACCTCGGCGGGCCCGAGATCGGCGCCGTTCGCGTCGACCGCGACGGTGACGTCCATGAGCTGGAGCCTAATTAATGGTCATGGTCGTGCCCGTGACCGTGGTCCGGGGCGACGACCTCACGACCGCCGTAGGTCCCGCAGACGGGGCAGACCCGGTGGGGACGACGGGGGCTGTGGCAGTGCGGGCACGCGTTGAACGTCGGCGCCGAGATCTTGTGCTGGGCGCGACGCTTCGACGTGCGGCTGTGCGACTGCTTCTGCTTGGGGACGGCCATGACGAAGCGAGAAGGGTAGAGCATCGGCGTCCTGCTTGACTGCCGGCGGTGAACGATGACCTGCGGATCCGCCCCGCCACCCCCGACGACGTCCCCGCCGCCGATGCGGTCGCGCGCGACGTGCTGTTCTCCCTCCTCTCGGGCGTCCACGAGGCCGAGCGCCGGCGTCGCAACCACGCCCGCATCGCCCACCTCATCGACACGGACCCCGGCGGCTCATGGGTGGCCGAGCGGGCCGACGGGCGGGTGGCGGGTGTCGGCCTCGCACTGATCCGCGACGGGATCTGGGGCTTCTCGCTGTTCGCGGTGGCCGAGGACGTCCAGGGCCAAGGGGTCGGGCGCCGGTTGCTGGAGGCGTGCTTCCGCTACGGCGAGGCGGCCCGCGGGCACCTCATCCTGAGCTCGGAGAACCCCGCGGCGATGCGCCGCTACGCGCGGCTTGGCCTCGACATCCGCCCGGCGGTCGCCGCCGCCGGGATCGCCGATCTCGCGCGCATGCCCGCGGCGGTCGCGCGCGTGGAGGACGCCGGCGCGGGCGGCATCCCGCTCGCCGACGCGATCGGGCGGCGCGTGCGCGGCGCCGGCCATGCTCGCGACCTGCCGGTCGCGCTGGCCTCCGGCGCCTCGCTGCTGACCTTCGAGGACCGCGCCTTCGCCGTCGCGCGCGACGGGAACGTCATGCTGCTGGCGGCGCTCGACGACGAGGCCGCGTCGCTCGTCCTGTGGGGGGCGCTGCAGGCCGCAGGCCCCGGGGCGACGGTCCGCGTCGACTTCCTCACCGCCGGCCAGGACTGGGCCGTGCGCACGTGCCTCGACGCCGGGCTCCCCCTCTCCCCCGACGGCCCGATGTTCACCGGTGGGCAGCTGGGGCCGCTGCGGCCCTACATCCCAAGCGGCGCGTACCTGTGAGCGTCATTCCAGGCGCAGCTCGCGCAGCTTGGCCCACCGTGGGTCGGGTGACGCCTCGTGCGCGTGGTCTGGATCGGCGTTGAGGTTCGCGCCGCACTCGGGGCACAACCCCGCGCAGTCCTCGCGGCAGCGCACCTGCGAGGGCAGCGCGAGCACGTAGGCGTCGTGCGCCCAGCGTGCGAGGTCGAGCTCCTCCGCTTCGACGTACGGGCTGGCGAGCTCCTCCCCGCCCCCGGGCTGATCGACCTCGCGCGCGTCGACGGAGAACATCGGCGCCGCGGGCTCGAGGCAGCGCATGCAGGGCCCGACGAGCGCCGCCTCGAAGCGCAGGCGCAGCGCGTAGCCGCTGCCGGTCATGCGCGAGATGTCCAGGCGCACGGGAA
>JAWVFY010000090.1:0-5184 GCA_033855575.1 Solirubrobacteraceae bacterium | reverse complement strand
ACGCCGACGTGCTGGCCGGGCGCTTCGAGCGCGGCGACCTCGTCCGCGTGGCCGGGCGCGTGGAGCGCTTCCGCGACGAGCTGCAGCTCGAGGTCCGGGCGATCGCCAAGGCCGATCCGGCGGAGGCCGACCCGGCCACCTTCCTCCCCGTCGCCTACCGCGATCTCGACGAGCTCGACGGCTTCCTCGAGCACCTGGCCGGCGAGGTCCGCGACGACGGCTTCGATGCCCTGCTGGCCGCGCTGCTCGGCGACGAGGCGCTGCGCGCCGAGTGGCGCCGGGCACCGTGCACGCGCGGCGGCCATCACGCCTACCTCGGTGGGCTGCTCGAGCACACCGTGGCGGTCGGCACGCTCGCGCTGGAGACCTGCGTGCTCCATCCGCGCCTCAACCAGGCGCTGCTGCTGACCGCGGCGCTCGTCCACGACCTGGGCCGCACGCGCGAGTTCACCTACGGGGCGGAGATCGGCGTGACCGACGAGGGGCGCCTCCTGGGCCATGTCGAGCTCGGGCTGCGGCTGGTCGAGGAGCGCGGCCGCAGCGTCGGACTCGACGACGCGCGACGCCTGGCGCTCGCCCACTGCGTGCTGACCCACCACGGGGCTGAGGCGGCGCCCGGGCGGCGCTTCGGCTCGCCCGAAGCGCTGGCGTTGCACCGGCTCAACGCGCTGGACGCCACGGTCAAGGGCGCCCTCGAGCACGGCCTGCCGTAGCGCCCGGCCGTAGCCTGCCGTGCGGAGCGGCAGGGGCCGGTGCCCCAGGCGGCCTTCAAAGCCGTTGAGGCGTGGCAGCCCCACGCTGGGAAGGTTCGACTCCTTCGTCGCTCCGTCCGGCCGTGGTCAGCCGTCGTCGGGCTCCGGCCGGAGGCCGCGGCGGGCCAGTTGGGCGGCGACGACCAGCAGCAGGCAGGCGAAGCCGATCTCGATCGCCCGCTGGGGCAGGACGTTGACGATCGCCACGCCCGCGACCGCCGCGGGCACGGCCAGGATGCCGACGATCGCCCCGTCGCCCAGCCGGACGTTGCCGTAGTGGTGCTGCCGGTAGGCGCCGAGCAGCGCGACCGGCACGATGGCCAACAGCGAGGTCGCCTCGGCGTCGACCTGCGAGAGGCCGACGAACAGCGCCAGCCCCGGCACGAAGAGGATCCCGCCGCCCACGCCGAGCATCCCGGCCACCACGCCCGCTGCGACGCCGACGACGGCCGCCTCGATCACGGGATCAGCAGGCCGATCGCGCTGGCGGTCAGCAGCGCGGCGAACAGCAGCGAGATGACGCGCATCGGCACGCGCTGCTGCAGCCAGGTCCCCGCCAGGACGCCGACCAGCGCGGGCAGCCCGACCAGCAGGCCGTCGCCGACGTGCACGTTGCCGTAGCCACCGTGGACCAGCGCGGCGGCGGCCGCGATGATCGCGATCGCCGCCAGGGAGGTGCCGGTCGCGGTGCGCTCGTCGTAGCCGCGCCACAGGACGAGCAGCGGGACGATGACCGAGCCGCCCCCGACGCCGAACAGCCCGCTGAACAGACCCGCAACGGTTCCGATCGCCGCAAGCTGAAGCGTCCGGGCCCGCGGCATGGTGGGCATACTAGGCAGCGTGTCCGTCCCCGCGCCACGGCCCGCCACGGCCCCGCTGCTCGAGACGCTCGCGCCGCTGCGCGCGGACCCGGGCCGCTCGGCCGTGCTGCTCGACGTCGACGGCACGCTTGCGCCGATCGTCCGCCACGCCGAGGACGCCGACGTACCGGAGCCGACGCGCGCGCCGCTGATCGAGATCGCCAAGCGCTACGCGGTCGTGGCCTGCGTCAGCGGCCGCCGTGCGGCCACCGCGCGGCGGATCGTCGCGCTGGGCACGATCGCCTACATCGGCAACCACGGCAGCGAGCTGCTGCGGCCGGGGGCGCGCGAGCCCGAGCTCGAGCCCGACGTCGCCGCCTACGGCCGCCGCGTCCGCGCGTTTGCCGAGCGGACCTGGACCGACGAGCTGCACCGGCTGCGCGTGCGCGCGGAGGACAAGGACGTCATCGCGGCCTACCACTGGCGCGGTGCCCCTGACGAGGCGGCCGCCGAGGCCGCCGTGCGCGATCTGGCCGAGCAGGCGGAGGCCGAGGGCTTCGTCACCCACTGGGGGCGCAAGGTCCTCGAGGTCCGCCCGCCGGTCGAGCTCAACAAGGGGCGGGGCATCCAGCGGCTGCTGCGCGGTGCCGACCTCGACGCCGCGATCTACGTCGGCGACGACCGCACCGATCTCGACGCGTTCGCCGGTCTGCGCGAGGAGGTCGCGGCCGGCCACCTGCGCACGGCGCTGTGCGTCGGCGTGCGCTCCGAGGAGACGCCCGAGGAGCTCGAGCAGCAGGCCGACCTGCTGGTCGACGGCCCGCGCGGCGTCCGTCACCTCCTGCTGGCGCTGCTCGGCTGAGCCTGGCCGGTGCGCTTCGTCGACTTCCTCAGGGTGACCGTGATCATCAGCGGCGCGGCGGCGTCGGTCCTGGCGGTGGTCTGCATCGCCGGAGCGAGCAACCGCTCTGAGACCGGGCTGGCGCTGGCGATGATCGGCTGGTGGGCGCTGGCCGCGGCGTTCGGGCTGCTCCTCGGGCGTCGCGCGGCGACCAACCCGCCGATCGCCCGGCTGCTGGCCGACGCCAAGGCGGCGACGATGATGCCCGAGCACCGGCCGTCCGCGACCGTCCTCAACCGCCTGTGGCCGCTGCTAGTGCTGACGATCGCGGCGGGCGCGATCGCCTTCCTCGCGCCGCAGGTCCCCGGGATCGCAGCCGGCTTCGCGATCATCTGGGCGCTGGCCTGGCGCCGCCAGGACGCGGCCGTGCAGGCCATCGAGGAGCGCGACGGCGTGACGTTCTTCGTCGAGCGCACAGCGCCGCACCACCCGATGCGCCTGGTGCGGATCCCCGGCTTTCGCCGCGAGGTCCCGTCGGTCAGCGCACCAGGCTGACGATCCCGACCAGGCCGGGCGCGAAGACGAGCGCCGGCAGGAAGTTGCCGACCTTCACGTCGGTGACGTCGAGCAGCTTCAGCGCGATCCCGATGATGAGGACGCCGCCCGCGCTGGTCAGCGCCGCCAGCGCCTCGGTGCCGGGGGCGAGCACGTGCTCGAACAGCCCGGCCGCCAGTGTGATCGCCCCCTGGTAGACGAGCACGGACACGGCCGCGAAGCCGACGCCGAACCCCAGCCCGGAGGCCAGGGCGATGGCGGCGAAGCCGTCGAGCAGCGCCTTGGTGGCGAGCGTGTCGTAGTTCCCGGTCAGGCCGTCCTGAATCGACCCCAGCACCGCGAGCGGTCCCACGCAGAACAGCAGGCTGGCCACGAAGAAGCCCTCGGCCAGCGTGTGGCTCGAGTCGTCGCCGGCGAAGCGCGCCTGGAGCCGGTCGCCCAGCCGGGCCAGTCGCGCCTCGATGCCGATCGCCTCGCCGGCCAGCCCGCCGAGGAGCACGCCGCCGATGACGTAGAGCGCGTTGGTGTGCCGCCAGTCCAGCGCATCGTCGACGCCGAGGACGAGGACGACCAGGCCCAGGCCGGCGAGCACGCGCTGCTGCAGCCCGTCGGGCAGCCGGTGGCCGAGCAGGCTGCCGATCAGCGTGCCGAGCAGCACTGTCCCGACGTTGATGAAGGTGCCGGTCATGGGGTCGATGGCAGGATGGGCGGCAAGGTACGTCCTGCTGGTCACGCTCGGCTCCCCGGCCGGCCTGCGCCGGGCCGAGGATGCGCTGGCCGGCGCCCTGGAGCGGGCGGGCGCCAGCGTAGCGGTCGCCCGCGCCGCGCCCCAGCGCGACGTGCGCACGCTCGTGCGGACGGATCTGGCCTGGGCGCGGGCGGCGCGCGGGGCCGCCCGCGCGGCGCTGCGCGACGGCGACGAGCCTCGGGCGATCCTCTACTACACGACCACGGCGGCGCTGCTGTGGCCACGCCCCGGAGCGATCCGCTACGACGCCCTGGCGGCCGACAACCGGCGCGGGCGCCACGGCCTGTGGCAGCGGCCGCTGGAACGGCGGCGGCTGGGGCAGGCGCCGCTGCTGGTCCCGCAGACAGCGGACGTGCGGTTCCCGCTGGCCGTGCCGGTGCCGGTGCCGGTGGACGCGTCGGGGGCTCCCGGCGCAGTGCGGGACATCGCGGCGATCACCTACGGGGCGAACCCCTCGAAGAAGGGGCTCGACCGGGTGCTTCGCGCCTGGGCGCAGGCGCGGACGGGCTCCGAGGAGCTCGTGGTCGGGGGCATCGACGGCGTGGACGTTCCGGGGGTGCGGTATGTCGGCGCGCTGCCGTCGTCGGAGTGGCGAGCGCTCGTGCGACGCGCTCGCGTGTTCGTCTCCGCGGCGCGGTGGGAGGACTACGGGATCGCGCAGCTCGAGGCGCTGGCCGACGGATGCATGCTCGTGACCACGCCGGCGCCGGGGCCGTACGTCGCGCTGCCGCTGGCGCGCGCGCTGGACCGGCGGTTGGTCGTGCGCGACGACGAGGCGCTGGCGGCAGCGATCCGCACCGCGCTCGACGATCCGGCGGCGGACTACGCTGGCCGGGCGATGTCGCTTGTCGCTCCGTACTCGAGCGCCGCGGTCGACGCCCTGGTCGCGAACCGCCTGCTGCCCGCCCTCCTTGGGCGATGAAACGCGGCTCCTGGCCGCTTTGGATCGCCCAGCTGGCGCTGCTGCCGCTCGGCTGGCCCGCACACGTCGCCATCGGCGTCACCGACAGCCCCGGCGATGCGCGGGCGCTGCGCGCGCAGGCGCCGGTCGAGTTCCGCTATCAGTACCTCGCGGGCGGCGTGAACACCGGGCAGGGCTGGGCGACCTGGAACCCGGACGGCAGCTTCGTCACCCGCTACGTCAGAGAGTCGATCCAGGCGCACGTCACCCCGGTCTTCACCTACTACCAGCTGCTGCAGTCGCGCCCGGCGGCGGGCACGGCCGAGGACGCCAAGGACCTCGCGAACCTGCGCGACACGGCGACGATGCGCGCGTACTGGCAGGACCTACGACTGGCGCTGACCCGGGCGCGCCAGGCGGCGGGCCGGCACCTGGTGGTCTTCCACGTCGAGCCCGACCTGTGGGGCTACCTGATGCAGCACGGCGCCACCGGTCTGGCGCGCTCGTTCGCCCGCCACGTGGTGGCGCTGCGCGACCGTGTCGCCCCGCGGATCGCCCTGGGCTGGCACATGAGCGTCTGGGGCACG
>JAWVFY010000089.1:0-9591 GCA_033855575.1 Solirubrobacteraceae bacterium | reverse complement strand
CGCGTTGAGGATCGCCGCCTGCATACCCCGGCGCAGCGCCTCGGCGGCGCGGACGGCACCGCCGGGGGCGGTCGCGCCGGACAGGACCGACGCCCGGGCCGACAGCCAGGCCAGGTTGCCGCCGGGGCCCAGCCGCATGAGCGCGACATCGTCAGAGAGCGCCTGGAACACCGCGTCGGCGAGCCCGGGGCCTTCGCGGGCCAGCTCGCCGGTGGGCACCGCCACGGCCTCGTCGAGGGTCGACCCGGCGATCAGCTCCACCAGCCACGCCTTGGCCACCGCGCGCGCATCGACCGCCGGCAAGCCGGCGACCGGCCGAGGCCGGCGAGGCTCGGGCGCAAGGGGATCCACGCGCGTAGGAAACCAGTATGCGCAGACGGAGGGCATCATCAGGGGATGCTCTCCATCGACGAGGCGCGGGCGGCGGTGCTCGAGGCGGCCCGCCCGCTCGGCGCGCAGGACGTCGCGCTCGGCCAGGCGCACCGGCGGATCCTGGCCGAGGACGTCGTCGCCGCCCACGACGTGCCGCCGTTCGCCAACAGCGCCATGGACGGCTTCGCCGTGCGAGCAGGCGCCGGATCGCAGCTGCGGATCGTCGGCGAGTCGCGCGCCGGCACGCCCTTCGACGGAGTGCTCGGCGCGGGCGAGGCGATCCGCATCTCGACGGGCGCGGCGTTCCCGGACGGCGCCGAAGCGGTCGTCCCGGTCGAGCGCACGACCGAGGCCGGCGGCGAGGTGGTGATCGAGGGCGACGCCGTCAGCGGCGACCACGTGCGCCCGGCGGGCGACGACATGCGCGCGGGAACGCTCGTGCTCGCCAGGGGAACAGGGCTCGGCCCGGCGGCACTGGGCGTCGCCGCGGCCGCGGGCCGCGCCACGGTCCGGGTCGCGTGCCGGCCCCGGGTGGCGATCGTGGCCACCGGCGACGAGCTGGTCGCACCGGGGCAGCCGCTGGGCCCCGGCCAGATCCACGACTCCAACGCCCTGGCGCTCGCCGCCCTTGTCGACTGCTCGGGCGCGGAGGTGGTCGCGTCGCTGCGAGCGGGGGACGACCGTGACGCGACCCTCCGCGCCCTCGGCCAGGCGCTGGAGGGCGCCGACGTCGTGCTGGTCTCGGGCGGCGTGTCGGTCGGGTCGCACGACCACGCCCGCCCGGCGCTGGCCGAGCTCGGCGTGCAGGAGCGGTTCTGGCGCGTGGCGTTGCGGCCGGGCAAGCCCACCTGGTTCGGCACGCGCGGCGAGCAGCTCGTCTTCGGGCTTCCGGGCAACCCGGTCTCGTCGCTGGTCACGTTCGTGCTGTTCGCCCGCCCGGCACTGGCCGCGCTCCAGGGCGCGCCGCCGCTCGCCCGCCGCCGGGTCGCGCTGGCCGAGCCCGTCGAGCGGCAGGCCGGCCGCGACGAGGCGGTCCGCGTCCGGCTCGACGGGCAGGGCCGCGCGCACGTCACCGGCCCGCAGGGCTCGCACCAGCTCTCGTCGATGATCGGGGCCGACGGATTGGCGATCGTCCCGCGCGGGCAGGGTCTTCTCGATGCCGGCACCCTCGTGGAGCTCGAGGACCTCCCCTGATGCGGCGCGCCGTGCGCGAGACGCTCGCGGCCTACCCTCTGTCTGGCGCATGACCCTGCCGCTGCTGCACCGCCGCCCGCGCGTGGCCCGCACCGTCGTCAACGACCCCGACGACCACACGACCATGGACGCCGACGGCGCCGTTCGCTCGGTCCAGGCGGCCGACCTGATCCTCCCCGTCGAGGAGGCCGAGGCGCTGTGGTCGCCGCGCCAGCTGGAGAACCTCGCGCGGACCTACTGGCGCTTCCTCAGCCGTGTCACGCTGGGTCTGATCCGGGTGAAGTACACCGAGCGCGAGCGCTTCGTCTGCCTGCTCTTCCGCCCGCTCGTGCTGCTGCGCTTCCAGGCGCCCGAGTACGAGATGAACGCCCACCGCGGCATCGTGCGCTGGCGGATCGATAGGGGCGTCCTCGTCTCCAAGCGGGGCCGCGGCGGCAACGGCTTCCTGGAGATCGACGTCCAGCGCTGCGCATCCGACGAGCCGGGCCTGGGTCGCATCCACATCGAGGTCGAGGTCGCCAACTTCTACCCGGCGATCGCCTCGCGGCTCGGGCGCTGGATCTACACCAACACGCAGTCGCGGATCCACGTACTGGTCACCCACGGCTTCCTGCGCTCGCTCGCCCGCCTGGATCTCGCGCAGTCGCGGGTCGGGCGCTTCTCGCGCGTCGAGGAGCTCCCGGATCCGGGCCAGCGCCCGACGCCGATCCAGCGCGCCGAGCGCGACCGCGCCGCCGTCTAGCGGCCGTTAGATCTCGAAGCCGAACGACCGCAGCTTCGTGCGGTCGTGGGTGGCGCCGATGCGCCGCACGGTGCCCGAGCGCCCGCGCATGACCAGCGACTCCGTGGTCGCCGACCCCGAGCTGCGGAAGTGCACGCCCTCGACGACGTCGCCGTCGGTGACGCCCGTGGCCGAGAAGAAGCAGTCGTCGGAGGCGACGAGATCGTCCACGGTGAGCTGGCGCTCGAGGTCATAGCCCTGCGCGAGCGCGGCGTCGCGCTCCTCGTCGGTGCGCGGCCACAGCCGGCCGATCTGCTGACCGCCCGTGCACTTGATGGCCGCCGCGGCGATGACGCCCTCCGGCGTGCCGCCGATGCCCCACAGCAGATCGACGGTCGAGCGCTCCGAGACCGCCAGCAGCGCCGCCGAGACGTCGCCGTCGGAGATCAGCCGCACACGTGCTCCGGCCCCGCGGATCGTCTCGAGCATCTGCTCGTGGCGCGGGCGGTCAAGCATGATGACCATGACGTCGCCGATGTCGGTGCCCTTGCGCTCCGCAACCAGCTGGAGCGTCTCGGGCAGGGGCCGGTCGAGGTCGAGCAGGTCGGCGAACTGGGCCGCCCCGGCGAGCTTCTCCATGTAGACGCACGGCCCGGGGTCGAACATCGAGCCGCGCTCGGACAGCGCGATCACCGACAGTGCGCGGGGCATGCCCTTGGCGGTCAACGTCGTGCCCTCCAGCGGGTCGACGGCGATGTCGACCTGCGGCGGCTGGCCGTTGCCGATGCGCTCGCCGTTGTAGAGCATCGGCGCCTCGTCCTTCTCGCCCTCGCCGATGACGACCACGCCGTCCATGTCGATCGTGTCGAGCACGCTGCGCATCGCGTCGACCGCGGCCTGGTCGGCGGCGATCTTGTCGCCGCGGCCGATCCAGCCGGCGGAGGCCAGCGCGGCGGCCTCGGTGACGCGCACGAGCTCGAGGGCCAGATTGCGATCCGGCCGGGGGCTGCGTTGCTCGGCGCTCAAATCGTCCCGGGCGGCTTGCGGCGGATCTCGGTCTCGTTCTGGCGCATCACCGAGCCGACGAGCATCAGGATCGGCCCGAGGAACGCGATGAACCAGCCCCACTTCAGGCCGATCAGCGAGTTCGAGTCGCCGGGCCGCTGGACGACCCCGACGTAGCCGATGAGCCCGAAGGCGGCGATGGCCACCACGGAGGTCACCTGGCCGCGCGGCCACGACAGCGCGTAGTCGCGGGCGATGATGTACGCCAGGATCAGCGGGGCGATCGCGGCCGCCAGCAGGAACCAGCGCATGGTCGGGTGCGCCGTCCATCCGCTGAGGTCGGCCGGCCCCTTGGTGGCGCCCACCTGGCCGAGTGCGTGCAGGTGATACCAGGGCAGGAAGATCCCGACGACGATGAGGATGCCGCCGTAGATGGCGATGCGCTCCCCCCTGCGGACACGGCTGACGTCCATCGCGGGCTGAGCCTATACGGTCCCGCCATGCCCGATGTCCGCTGGGGTCTGACCCTTCCCTTCGCCGGTCTGCCGCTGCGCGAGCACCTCGATCGCTTCCGCCAGGCCGAGGCGGCGGGCTACGACGATCTGTGGACCGGCGAGACCGCCGGCCCCGACGGCTTCACCCCGCTCGCCCTCGCCGCGGCGGTCACCGAGCGCATCCGGCTGGCCACCGGCATCGTCAATCCCTACACGCGGGGACCCGCGCTGCTGGCCCAGCAGGCGGCGGCGCTCCAGGACGCCAGCGGCGGGCGCTTCGTCCTCGGCATCGGCTCGTCGTCGAACGTGATCGTCGAGCGCTGGAACGAGATCCCGTTCGTCAAGCCGCTCTCGAAGGTGCGCGAGTCGGTCGAGACCCTGCGCCCGATCTTCGCCGGCGAGCGCGGCCCGGGCGGCTTCAAGCTGGAGACCGCCCCCTCCCAGCCGATCCCGATCGTCATCGCCGCGCTGCGGGGCCGGATGCTCGCGCTGGCCGCCGAGCTCGGTGACGGGGCGTTCACCAACTTCCTGCCGCTCAGCGGGCTGCCGACCGTCAGGGAGGCGTTCGGCGCGCCCGAGAAGGAGCTGGCCTGCCGCTTCTTCTGCGTGCCGATGCCCGAGGAGGAGGGCATGGGCTTCGCCAAGCACCTGTTCGCCGCCTACGGCACGGTGCCGGTCTACGCGGCGTTCTTCCGCTGGCTCGGCTGGGGCGAGAAGCTCGACCCGATGGTCGAGGCCTGGCAGGCGGGCGACCGCCAGCGGGCGCTCGAGCTGTGCCCCGAGGACCTCGTCCGCGAGATCTTCGTCTTCGGCTCGCCCGACGAGATGCGCGAGCGCCTCGGCGCGTTCGTCGAGGGTGGGATCACCACCCTGATCCTCACCCCGCTCGCGGCGCCCGACCAGGTGCCGGCGCTGATCGACGGCCTGGCGCCGAGGTAGGCCGCCGCCGTAGTGCATCGAGATGTGCTGACGCTAGGAAGCGTCCCCCTCGGCCGCCCAGGCGCGGAAGACGCCGACGAGCGCCTCCTGGGCCTCCGGCGCGAGGTCCTCGACCTGCACCGAGCCCGTCAGCGCGATCGTCAGGCGGATCTGCTCGACGTAGGCGGTGCAGTGCTCGCAGCCCGCCAGGTGAGCCTCGAAGGCCGCGCGCTCACGCGGCGTCATCGCACCCTCGAGGTACGCGGTGACCGCCTCGACGGCCTGCCGACACACGACCGGCGGTGGTTTACGTGAGAACAGCTTCATCCGCATCTCCGAAATGGCGCTCCAGCGCGGCGCGCACCTTGGCGCGTCCCCGGTGCAGCAGCACCCTCTGATTGGTCTCCGAGATCTCCAGGGCGTTGCAGGTCTCCTCAGAGCCGAAGCCCTCCAGGTCGCGCATCGTCACGACGAGCCGCTGCATCGGCGGCAGCTCGGCGATCGCCGCGCGCACCACGCCGAGCGTCTCGGCCGACCGCAGCGCAAGCTCGGGCGAGTCCTGCCAGCGCCGCGGCGGCGACGCCCAGGCGCCGTCGCGCGCGAACCGGTCGGGCTCGACGGCCGGCTCGTCGCCCGCGGCCTCGGAGGCCGCCAGCGCCGCGAACGGGACCGAGCGCGCCTCCCGGGCGCCGCGCGTCATCGCGCGGTTGACGAGGATCCGGAACACCCAGGTCTTCAGCGAGGAGCGACCCTCGAAGCGGTCGATCCCCTGCAGGACCCCGAGCCACGCCTCCTGGACGACCTCCTCGGCCACCGCCCGGCTCGGCGTGTACATCCGGGCCAGGCGCAGCATGGACGGCGACCACTCCCTGACCAGCTCGGCGAAGGCCTGCTCGTCACGTGCGCGCAGGCGCTCGAGCAGCTCGGCCTCGTTCACCGCCGGGACCCTAGCCGGAGGCAGGGGCGAGCCCAGCTTCTGTGAGAGGCTGCCTGGCAATGAGCCGGTTGATCGGGGTCGACGTCGGTGGCACGAAGGTGGCGATGGCCGTGCTGCAGGACGGCCGCCTTGGCGAGACCCACGTACGGCCCACCGAGAAGGCCGGTCCCGACGAGCTCGTCGACCAGCTGGCGGAGGCGATCGGCGAGCTCCTGCCGGCCGAGGCCGTGGGCATCGGGGTGCCGTCCGTCGTCGACTTCGAGCAGGGCATGGCGCGCTCGTCGGTCAACATCCCGCTCGAGCACGTGGCGCTGCGCCAGATCCTGCGCAAGCGCCTCGGCGTCCCGGTCTACGTCGACAACGACGGGACCGTGGCCGCGGTGGCCGAGGCCCATGGCCCTGACGCCAAGGTGGACGTGCGCCACCTGGTGATGCTCACGGTGGGAACCGGGGTAGGCGGTGGGGTGGTGATCGACGGGCACATCTATCGCGGCGCCACGGGCGCGGCCGCCGAGCTGGGCCACATCATCATCGGTGCCGACCTCGCCCACGGCGCGCCGCAACCCGACGGCTTCCCGCAGCCCGGCTCGCTGGAGCGGCTGGCCGCCGGGCGCGAGCTCGACCACCTCGCCCAGGAGCGCGGGCTCGAGGACGGACCTGGCGCCGTCGCGGCCGCCCAGCGCGGCGACGAGCGCGGCCTCGAGTGCCTGCGCATCCTCGGCGAGCGGCTGGGGATCGGCATCGCCAACATCATCAACACCTTCGACCCCGACGTCGTCGTCGTCGGCGGCGGCGCGGGCAGCGCGGCGGGCGAGCTTCTCCTGGGCCCGGCCCGCGAGACGGCCAAGCTGTTCGTCCTGCGCGGCGTCGGCACCAAGACCGAGATCCGCGCCGCGCGCTACGGCAAGGAGGCCGGCGTCCTCGGTGCCGCGCTGATGGCCGGCCGGGAGCTGCTGCTCGCGGAAGACGCGCTCCGATGAGGTTCGCCGTCGGCTTCGACCACGCCGGGACGCCGCTGAAGGACGCTGTGCTCGGCGCGCTGCGCGACGCCGGCCACGACGCGGCCGACCTCGGGACCTGCGACGACTACCCCGACATCGCGAAGCTCGTCTGCGCTGCGGTGCTCGACGGCAGCGCCGAGCGCGGGGTCCTGGTCTGCGGCTCCGGCGCCGGCGTGTCGGTGGCCGCCTGCAAGGTGCGGGGCATCCGCGCGACGGTCGCCCACGACACCTACACGGGCGCCCAGTGCGTCAGCCACGACAACTGCAACGTCATCTGCCTCGGGGCGCGCGTGGTCGGCTCGGCCTACGCCGCCGACATCGTCCGCGCCTTCGCCGGCGCCTCCTTCTCAGGGGAGGAGCGCCACGTGCGCCGGCTGGCCGAGGTTTCCGAGATCGAGCGACGAGGAGCGCCATGAGCACGTCCGCCTCAGCCGTCAACGAGAGGCTCGCCGCGCTGACGCGGGCCGGAACCTCGATCTGGCTCGATCAGATCCGCCGCACGCTGATCACCGAGGGCGAGCTCCAGCGCCTCGTCGACGAGGACTCGCTGCGCGGCGTGACGTCGAGCCCGGCGATCTTCGAGAAGGCGATCCTGGGCTCGTCGGACTACGACGACACGCTCGAGGCCGGCGCCCGGGAGGGCAAGGGCACCGAGGAGCTCTACGACGCGCTGGCCATCGAGGACGTCCAGCTGGCCTGCGACGTGCTGCGCTCGGTCTGGGACGCCACCGAGCACTACGACGGCTACGTGTCGATCGAGGTCAACCCGACGCTCGCCCGCCGCGGCGACGAGACCCTGGCCGAGGCCCGGCGCCTGTGGAAGGCGGTCGACCGGCCCAACGTGATGATCAAGATCCCCGGCACGCCCGAGGGCGTCACGCCGATCGAGGAGGCGATCGCCGATGGGATCAACATCAACGTCACGCTGCTGTTCAGCGTGCAGGCCTACGAGACCGTGGCCGAGGCGTTCATCCGCGGCATGGAGCGCCGCCAGGCCGCGGGCACGTCGCTCGACGTCCACTCGGTCGCGTCGTTCTTCGTCTCGCGCGTGGACACCGAGGTCGACAAGCGCCTGGACAAGCTCGGCCACGAGGACCTCAAGGGCCGGGCCGGACTGGCCAACGCCCGCGCCGCCTACCAGCGCTACAAGGCGATCTTCCACGGCGAGCGCTTCGCCGCGCTGCTCGACGCCGGCGCGCCGGTCCAGCGCCAGCTGTGGGCCTCGACGGGCGTCAAGAACCCCGCCTACCCCGACACCATGTACGTCGACGGGCTCGTCGGGCCGGAGACGGTCAACACGATGCCGATGGCCACGCTGCTGGCCGCCGCTGAGCGTGCGGAGATCACCGGCGCCACCTGCGACCTCGACCCCACCGACGACCTCGCCGCGCTGGCGGGCGCGGGCATCGACATGGACGACGTCACCGACCAGCTGCTGCGCGAGGGAATCGAGACCTTCGAGACGTCGCTGGACAAGCTGATCGCCGGCATCGAGTCCAAGCGCGAGTCGGTGGTGACCGGCCGCCCCAGGACCTTCGAGTCCAACGTCCCCGACGACCTCGAGCCGGCCATCGCCCAGCGCGTCCAGCGCGCGGCGGACGAGGGCGTGGCGCGGCGGATCTGGGGCAAGGACGCGACGCTGTGGGCACCGGAGGGCACACCCGAGGTGGCCAACCGCCTGGGCTGGCTGACGATCGCCGAGACGCTGCGCGAGCAGGCCGCCGACCTCATGACCTGGGCACGGTCGCTCGACTACGACGACGTCGCGCTGCTGGGCATGGGCGGCTCGTCGCTGGGGCCCGAGGTCCTGCGCCGCTCCTTCGGTGCCGAGCACCTGCACGTGCTGGACTCGACGGATGCCGGCGCGGTGCGGGCGCTGCGCGCGGCGATCGACCCGGCGCGGACGATCTTCGTCGTCTCGTCGAAGTCGGGCGGGACGCTCGAGACCCTCTCGCACTTCGCCTACTTCTACGAGGAGGCCGGACGCGACGGCAGCCGCTTCGTCGCGGTCACCGACCCGGGCAGCCCCCTGCAGAAGCTCGCCGAGGAGCACGGCTTCGCCCGCGTCTTCGGCAACGACCCCGACATCGGCGGCCGCTACAGCGTGCTCAGCTACTTCGGCCTCGTGCCCGCCGCGCTGGCGGGTATCGACCTCGAGCCGCTGCTCGACGGCGCGGCGACCGCCGAATCCGCGTGCCACTCGTTCGACGCGAGCTCGAACTCCGGGTTGTGGCTGGGCTGCGCGCTCGGCGAGCTGGCGCTGGCCGGCCGCGACAAGCTGACCTTCGTCGTCGACGAGCCGATCTCGAGCTTCGGCGTCTGGGTCGAGCAGCTGGTCGCCGAGTCGACCGGCAAGCAGGGCCGCGGCATGCTGCCGGTGGCCGACGAGCCGCTGGGTGCCGTCGAGGCCTACGGCGACGACCGCGTCTTCGTGCACCTGCGCAATGCCGACGACCCGGACAAGGGTGCCGAGGCCGCACTGACCGAGCTGGCCAAAGCCGGGCACCCGCTGATCACGCTGCGCGCCGACGGCCCGCAGGACCTGGGGCGGATCTTCTTCTTCGCCGAGTTCGCGACCGCGGTCGCCGGCTGGGTGCTGGGCATCAACCCGTTCGACCAGCCCAACGTCCAGGAGGCCAAGGACAACACCAAGCGCGTGCTCGACGAGGGCGGGGCGAGGGCGGACAGCGGATCCCTGGAGGACGTCCTGGCGCAGGCCGCCCCCCCGCACTACGTCGCGATCATGGGCTACGTGCAGCCCAGCGAGGAGTTCGACGCGAAGGTGGCGAAGGTCCGGGCCGCGCTGCGCAACCGCACCAGGGCGACCACGACGTTCGGCTACGGCCCGCGCTTCCTGCACTCCACCGGCCAGCTCCACAAGGGCGGACCGAACAGCGGAGTGTTCGTGCAGCTCGTGTCCGATCCGGCCGAGGATCTGCCGATCCCCGG
>JAWVFY010000088.1:0-3983 GCA_033855575.1 Solirubrobacteraceae bacterium | reverse complement strand
CGATCGGCACGCCGGCGGCCTGCAGCGCATGCGAGACACGATGAGCCAGCAAGGCGTGCACGCCGGGCCAGGTGGCCAGCACCTCGACCGAGCTCACCCCGCGGGCCGCGGGGTCGCGATCGTGCACGGCCGCGACGTCGCGGCGGATCTCGCCGGCGACGCGTGCCAGGGTGCCAAGGCCGAACATGGACCTACGATAGCCGCGTGCGCCGCTTTCTCCTCCTCCACGGATGGCAGGGTTCTGGGCCGGAGCACTGGCAGACCTGGCTGGCCCAGCGCCTGCGCGATCGCGGCCACGACGTCAGCTACCCCATCCTGCCCGACCCCGACGAGCCGGACCCGGACCGCTGGGCGACCGCCCTGCAGGGCGAGCTCGCCGCGCTCGCCGCCGGCGACGGCGACGAACGCGTCGTCCTGTGCCATTCGCTCGCCTGCGTCCTGTGGGCCCGCGAGGCGGCCCGCATCGAGCCCGCGCACCGGGTGGACCGGGTCGTGCTGGCGGCGCCGCCCCCCACCGGGGTGGTACCCGAGCTGGCGGCGTTCTTCCCCACCGGAGCCGAGCGCGAGGGTGTGGCCGCCGCAGCGCGCGCCACGCGGCTCGTCTACGCGAGCGACGACCCGTACTGCCCGGGCGGCGCGGGCGCCGTCTGGGGCGTCCCGCTCGGCCTGACGGGCGACGAGGTGCCCGGCGGCGGCCACCTCAACGCCGACGCGGGCTTCGGGCCATGGCCGGCGATGGAGGCGTGGGCGCTGGGCGAGCGCGCGACGCTCGCCGCCCAGCCGGCCTAGATGGGTTGTGTCGTGGCCGCGTGGCGATCCGGCGCCGCGAGACCGTTCGACCCACGGCGCGGGGTCGCGGCACAACCCATCCATCTAGGGATCGAAGCGCCCCGTCCGCCGGTGGCCGACCGCCGCGAGCAGGCACTGCGCCACGGCGGGGTCGAACTGGATGCCGGCCGCCTCGTGGATACGCCACCCGGCCTCCCGGGGCGGCAGCGCGCGGCGGTAGGCGCGGTCGCTGACCATCGCGTCGTAGGAGTCGGCGCATGCCACGATCCGCGCGCTCAGGGGAATCTCCTCGCCGGCCAGCCCGTCGGGGTAGCCGGAGCCGTCCCATGCCTCGTGGGTCGCGCGGACGGCGCTGCCGAGGTGCTCGAGGCCTGCGGTCCGCGCCAGAAGCTGCTCGCCCTCGATCGTGTGCCGGCGCATCTGCGCCCACTCGGCCTCGTCCAGCGGCCCCGCCTTGTTGAGCAGGCGGTAGGGCATCGCCAGCTTGCCCACGTCGTGCAGCAGCGCCGTGAGCTCCGCCTCGGCTCGCAGCGTCTCGTCGCCGAGGCCCTCCGCGACGGCGATCGCGATTCGGGCCACCCGCCGGGCGTGGGCGTTCAGGCCCGTCCCGGGGGCGGCGGCCAGCTCCATGGCCCGTCGGCGCACGCGCCGCTCCTCCCTGGTCATATGCCGAAACAGAACGCCGGCGCACCGGCGAAGTTGGCCGCAAACTCGACAGATCGGCGAACGATGTCGAACGCGGCGCTCCTACGACGGCCGTTCCGGCGGATGGACAGCCTCGACGAATCGGGTGCGATCGTCGAAGCGATGTCACCACGGCGATCGGACGGCATACGGTCCGCCGATGCCCCTCCTGAACGGCCGCCGCCTCCTGGTCACCGGGGTCCTCACGGACCGCTCGATCGCCTACGCGGTGGCCGAGGGCGCCCAGCGCGAGGGCGCGGAGGTCGTGCTCACCGGGTTCGGCCGCTCGCGGCGGCTCACCGAGCGGATGGCGCGGCGGCTCCCGGAGCCGACCGACGTGCTCGAGCTCGACGTCGACGACGAGGCGCAGCTCGCGGCGGTGGCCGACGAGCTCGACGAGCGCTGGGGCGCGCTGGACGGCGTCCTGCACGCCATCGCCTACACGCCGCCGGACGCGCTGGGCGGCAACTTCCTGACGGCGCCGGCGGCCTCGGCCGAGCGCGCCTTCCGCACGACGGCCTTCAGCCTCAAGGCGCTCGCCGCCGCGCTCGCCCCGCTGCTCGAGCGCGGCTCGCATCCCGCGCTCGTCGCCCTGGACTTCGACGCCAGCGTGGCCTGGCCGGCCTACGACTTCGCCGGGGTGGCGAAGGCGGCGCTCGAGTCGATCAACCGCTACCTCGCGCGCGACCTCGGCGCGCAGGGGATCCGCACGAACCTCGTCTCGGCGGGCCCGCTGCGCACGATGGCGGCCAACGCGATCCCCGGCTTCGACGAGCTCGCCGGCGCTTGGGAGCGCCAGGCCCCGCTCGGCTGGGACACCTCCGACCCGGAGGCCGTGGCCGAGGCGTGCCTGTGGCTCCTCAGCGAGCGCGCCCGCGGCGTGACCGGTGAGATCGTGCACGTCGACGGCGGCTATCACGCCATGGGCGCGCCCGTCGCGCCTGCTTGATCGCCGCAGCGCGTACTGCGATGATCGCGCTGCCGCGAACCGGACGCGGCAGGAGGGAGCAGCTCTGAACCGCAGGATCGTCGTCCCGCTGGTCGCGGTGCTTGTCGGACTCGGCGCGGGCGCCGTCGCGCTGGGCGCGATCCCGGACTCGAGCACCGGTCTCATCTCGGGGTGCTTCTCGAACAGCACCGGGGCGCTGCGCGTGATCGACCGCCAGGCGGGCGCCACGTGCGCGAGCGGCGAGACCTCGCTCCAGTGGAGCCAGCGCGGCATCAACTGGAAGGGCGCGTACCGCTCGACGACCGACTACGGCGTGCTCGACGCGGTCTCCTCGGGCGGCAGCGCGTACATCGCGAAGGTCGATCCTCCGACCGGTACGGCGCCCACGAACACGACCTACTGGGACAGGCTCGCGACCGCCGGCGCCAAGGGCCCGACCGGGCCTGCCGGGGCGCGCGGACTGACCGGCCCGACCGGGCCCGCCGGGGCGCGCGGCCTGACCGGCCCGACGGGGCCGAAGGGCGCGACCGGCGCAGGCGGGCCGACGGGGCCGCGCGGCCCGACGGGCCCCCTCGGCCCCACCGGATCACGCGGTCCGACCGGTCCGGCCGGCGCGTCGGCCACCGCCCTCTGGGTCAAGGTCGTGACCTCCGGCGGCGGCTCGGTCGCCGACGTCCGAGGTACCGGCACGGTGTTCTGGACGGGCGCGCCCGGCTCCTATGACGTGCGCTTCCCCCGCGACGTCAGCAGCTGCGCGGCCGTCACGACCCCCAACTTCGGCCCGAACGGCGGCCACCCCTCCTCCATCGACAGGTGGACGGCCCTCAAGGCGAATGGCCCGGACCCGAGCACGATCTCGGTCACGTTCTATTCGGCCGCCTCGGGTCAGCCGGCGTTCGTGTTCGGGTTCGACCTCGCGGTCTTCTGCTAGCCCGCCGGGCTCCGCCACATGACGTTCTTCGCCGCATGGGTGGGCTTCCCGCTGCTCGCGCTGATCGCCGCCGCCGGCCACGGGCTCCTGGTCGAGCGCGCTGCCGGAGTCCGGCTCCCCGGTGCGCTGCTCCCGCCGATCGGCCTCGCGGGCGTCATCGTCGTGGCGGGCCTGCTGACGAGCGCCGAGGCGCTCGCACCCCTCGCCGCCCCCGCCGTGGCGCTCGTCGCCGCCGCCGGGCTGGTCGCCGGGCGGGAGCGGCTCGCGGACCTGCGCCCCGCGGCGCCGGCCGCTGCCGCCGCTCTCGGCACGGCACTCGTGCAGGCGGGTCCCGCGCTGCTGGCCGGGGGCCTGACGTGGCCGGGGTACTACTCGCACGACGACACGCCGAATTGGCTGGCGCTGGCCGACTGGACGGTCCACCACGGCCGCACGCTCGACGGCCTGGCGCCCTCGACCTACGAGGCGGCGCTGTCGCTCTACGTCCCCACGGGTTATCCCGTTGGCAGCCTCCTCCCGCTCGGGCTCGGCGGGCAGGCGCTCGGCACCGACCTGGCCTGGCTCTACTCGCCGGCGATGGCGCTCTTCGGCGCGATGCTCGCACTCGCGCTCTACGCCGCGGCCGAACCG
>JAWVFY010000087.1:0-9734 GCA_033855575.1 Solirubrobacteraceae bacterium | reverse complement strand
AACGACTCGAGCTCGGCGGGCTCGGCGCCGACCACCCGGCAGTCGCGGTAGAACGCTGTGAAGTCCTGGGCCAGCTCGAGCGCGTAGGAGGCAATCCTGTGAGGTGCGCGCCGCGCGGCTGCCTCCGCCGCCTCGCCGGGGAAGGCCAGCAGCTTGTTGATCAGCACGCGCTCAGCCGGGTCGAGCCCGCTGACGCCCTCCCCCGCCTCGGCCAGCGCTCGCTCCACCCGTGCCTCGCCGGCCTTGGCCAGAACCGACGCGATGCGGGCGTGCGCGTACTGGACGTAGTAGACGGGGTTCTCGGCCGAGTCCTTGCGCGCCAGGTCGAGGTCGAGGTCGATCGTCGAGTCGTGCGACCGCGCGAGCATGTACCAGCGCGTGGCGTCGACACCGATCTCGGCGATCAGCTCGGCCAGCGTGACGAACTCGCCGCGCCGCTTGCTCATCCCGGCCCGCGAGCCCCCCTCCACCAGGTGGACGAACTGCAGGATGCGAACGTCGTAGGTATCGGGATCGCCGCCCAGCGCGGCCACCGCGGCCTTGATCCGCGCGATGTAGCCGTGGTGATCGGAGCCGAGCACGTTGACCATCCGCGCGAAGCCCTGGTCGACCTTCCAGGCGTGGTGGGCCAGGTCGGCGGCGAAGTACGTCGGCTCGCCCGTCGAGCGCAGCAGCACGCGGTCCTTGTCGTCGCCCCAGGTCGTGGTGCGCAGCCACAGCGCGCCGTCGTGGCGGTAGGTGTGCTCGGAGACCCGCTCGATCGCGCGCTCGATGCCCTCCGGGTGCAGGGTCTTCTCCGAGAACCAGACGTCGTGATCGACGCGGTACTCGTGCAGCGCGGCCCGGATCTGCTCGGTCATCAGGGCGACCCCCTGCTCGGCGAGCTCCTCGGGCGGCGCCTCGGCGGCGTCGGGGATGCTGCGGGCGAGATCGCGAACGTACTCGCCCTGATAGCCGTCCTCCGGCGGCTCCTCCCCGCGCGCCCGCGCCTGGATCGACAGCCCGAGGTTGAGGATCTGGGAACCCGCGTCGTTGAGGTAGTACTCGCGGGAGACCGCGTATCCGTCGAGCTCGAGCAGCCGGGCGACGGCGTCGCCGTAGGCGGCGTGCCGGGCGCTCGCGGCGGTCAGCGGGCCGGTGGGGTTGGCCGAGACGAACTCGACCTGGGCGCGCTCCGCGGGCCGGGGCGGCCGGGTGCCGAAGCGGTCGCCGGCGTCGAGCACGTGGCGCAGCGCACCGGCGTACCAGGGGTCGGCGAGCCGCAGGTTCAGAAAGCCGGGGCCGGCGACCTCCACAGCGGCAAGCTGCGCGCCCAGCGTTGCCCGCAGGGCCTCGCCGACGCGCTCGGCCACTTCGCGGGGCGGCGCCCCAGCGAGCGGGGCCAGCAGCATCGCCACGTTGGTCGAGTAGTCGCCGTGATCGGCCTGCTTGGGCCGCTCGAGCGTCGGGCGCGCCTTGAGCCCGCCATCGGCGACCCCGCCGGCGGCGGCCTCGACGGCGGCGTGAAGCTCGGCGACGGGATCCATGCAGCCCGCAGCCTACGAAGCGGGCGGGGTCAGTAGTGGTAGGGCTCGCCGGCGAGGATCTTGTGGGCCCGGAAGAGCTGCTCGAGGAGCACCACGCGGGCGAGCTGGTGCGGCAGCGTCATCGGCCCGAGGGACAGCCGGTGATCGGCGCGGGCGCCGTCGCCGCGGTGCCCGAACGGCCCGCCGATGACGAAGCACAGGTCCTGACCCGCCTGGCGCCGGGCCTCCAGGAAGCGGCTGAAGGCGATCGAGTCCATCGCATCGCCGTCCGCGTCGAGGACCGAGACGAACGCGCGCTCCGGGACGCGCCGCGCGACCTGCTCGTCCTCGCGCACCTCGATCAGCTCGACGCGCGCGTGGCGGGCCAGCAGCCGCTGGTAATGCTGGACGTCGTCGGCGTACGGCGGGCGCAGGCGGCCGACGGCGAGGACGACAACCTTCACGACGCGCGATACTAGACCGCGTGAGCACCGACGAGCCCGGCCCCGAGCGGCACATCAACATCCACTTCTCGCCCGAGATCATGGCGGGCCACTACGCGAACTTCGCCAACGTGAGCCATTCCGACTACGAGTTCACGGTGACGTTCGCCCGCGTCGATCACGAGATCGAGGACGAGGAGATCCCCGGCGTCGTCGTGTCGCGGATCAACCTCTCACCGCGCTTCATGCGCGAGCTGATCGACGCGATGGAGGACAACTACTCCAAGTGGCAGACCCGGGAGGGCATCAAGAACCTTCCGGAGTTCGGCGGCGGGGAGAGCAGCACCAGCGACTCCTGAGCGCCGCACCTGTCACCAACCTGTGTCCTGCCTTGACGCGGCCGCGCCGCCGAGCGCACAATGGGCGAGTGCCGGGGGGCCACGTCAGCGCCAGAACGTTGCGGGAGATGATCGACCTGCTGGTCGCCGACGGCGTCACGCTGGCTGAGATCGAGCACGAGATCATCGAGCCGTCCGGCCTGACCGAGGACTCGCGGGACGCCCTCTGGCTCTACGCCTGGGGCTGCCTCGAGCGCGTCCGGCCGCCGCTGGCGATCGCCTGAGCCGCTCAGGTTGCCTATCGTCGGGGCGGCCATGCGGGTCGCGGTCGTCTCCGACATCCACGGGAACCGGCACGCCTTCGAGGCGGTCCTGGCCGATATCGCCACCGCGGGTGCCGACGAGATGTGGTGCCTGGGCGACCTCGTCGGCTACGGCGCCGACCCCGACGCCTGCGTCGAGCTCGCCCGTGAGCACGCGGCGGTCTGCCTGGCCGGCAACCACGACCTGGCGGTGACCGGCGAGCTCCCGCTCGACGAGTTCTCGCGCGGCGCGGAGATCGCCGCGCGGTGGACGCAGGAGGTCATCCAGGCCGAGAACCTCGCGTTCCTCGAGACGCTGGAGCCGGCCGGCCACGTGGAGGGCATCGGCCTGTTCCACGCGTCCCCCCGCGATCCCGTGTGGGAGTACGTCCTCAGCGCCCTGCTCGCGGAGATGTGCCTGGACGCCGCCGCCGAGCGGCTCGCGCTGATCGGCCACTCGCACGTGGCGCTGTCGTTCGTGCGCCGGGAGGGCGAGATCGCCACCGGCGAGCGGCGGGTGGGCGGCGAGACCGCCGACGTGGTGATGGGCGAATGGCTGCTGAACCCCGGCAGCGTCGGTCAGCCCCGCGACGGCGACCCGCGAGCGGCATGGCTGCTGCTCGACACCGGCGCGGGCACCGCGGCGTGGCATCGGATCGAGTACGACGTCCCCGGGGCAGCCGCGGCGATCCGCCAGGCGCGCCTCCCCGATTCACTTGCCGAGCGGCTTGGGTACGGTCAGTGATCGTGTCATCGCGTCCGACCCGCATCGTTCCCTACCTCCTGGCCTTCGCGCTCGGCCTCGGCGCCGCCGGGCTGGCGGCGTGCGGCGCCGCCACCAACACGGCGCTGCTCCCGGCGTCTAACGCCGATCAGCTGAAGTCCGACCTCGACAACGTCGCCAGCGCGGTCGACAGCCAGGACTGCACGAAGGTCGACTCGGCGCTCGCCCAGGGCCAGCGCGACCTCGACTCCCTGCCCGCCGGGACCAGCCAGCGCGTGCAGAGCAAGTTGCAGGAGGGCCTCGACCGCCTCAAGCGCCAGGCCACCAAGGAGTGCCTGCCCACGGCGACGACCAACACGGTGCAGACAGTCACGACGACCGTGCCGACCACCACGACACCGACGACGACCACGCCGACGACCACGACCACGACACCGACGACGACCACGCCGACCACCACGACGCCGACGACGCCGACCACCACCCCGACCATCACGACGCCCGACAACACGGGCGGGGCGACGTCGCCGTGACCGGCCAGGTGATCGTCAACCGCTACGAGCTGGGCGAGCGCCTGGGCCTGGGCGGGATGTCCACGGTCCACCTGGCCTTCGATCGGCGGCTGGAGCGCGAGGTCGCGGTCAAGCTGCTGGCCGAGCACCTGGCCGAGGATCCGTCCTTCGTCGCGCGCTTCAAGCGCGAGGCGCTCGCGGCGGCCCCGCTGGTGCATCCCAACATCGTCCAGGTCTTCGATTTCGGCCTCGACGACACCAGCGGGCGCCACTACATCGTCATGGAGTACATCCGCGGCCAGTCCGGCGCCGAGATCCTGCGCGACCGTGGGCGGATCGAGCTCGAGGAGGCGCTGGCGATCGTCGGGCACTCGTGCCGCGGCCTGGACTACGCGCACCGCAACGGGGTGGTTCACCGCGACGTCAAGCCCGGCAACCTGCTGCGCTCGGAGGACGGGCTGGTCAAGCTGGCCGACTTCGGCATCGCCAAGGCGCTGTCAGAGGAGTCGGCGATCACCCAGGTCGGCTCCGTGCTGGGCACCGCGGCGTATCTCGCGCCCGAGCAGGCCCATGGCGAGGAGGCCGGCCCGCGCGCGGACCTCTACTCGCTCGGTGTCGTCACCTACCAGCTGATCTCCGGGCAGCTCCCGTACGAGGCCAACTCGCTGACCGAGCTGGCGCTGATGCAGCAACGGGAGGCGCCCCCGCTGCTGCACGAGCTCGTGAGCACCGTGCCACCGCAGCTGTCGGCGGCCGTCGACCGTGCGCTGGCCCTCGACCCCGAGGAGCGCTACGCCACCGCCGACGAGATGCGCTCGGCGCTGATGGACGGAGCGCGCGGCGTCGGCGACGACCCAACCAGCGCGACGCGGATCGCCTCGGCGCCCGCCACCGGCGCGACGCGCGTCGGGTCTCCGGGCACCGCACAGCACAGCCCGGCGGCGCGCCGTCTGGAGCCGCGCGCGCCCCGCCGCGACCCCGTCTACGCCCAGCCGGCGCCGGCCCGGCCGGCCGGCCGGTCGCGCAGCGGCGGGCGGCGGGCGCTGCTCATGCTGGTCGTCCTCGCGCTGGTGGTGGCCGGCGTCGCCGTGGCGCTCAGCAACAGCCAGAGCAAGAAGACCGTCAACATCACGAGCGTCAGCGGCACGGATGCCCACGACACCATCTCGAGGATGCAGCAGCTCATCGACGACAACACGAGGTGAACCATGGCCCAGGCCTATGACGTCCGCGACAAGGTCGTCGTCATCACCGGCGCGGCGCGCGGCATCGGCGCCGAGACCGCCCGCCAGCTCGTCGGCAAGGGCGCCCGGGTCGCGCTGGTCGGTCTCGAGCCCGAGCTGCTGGAGAGCAAGGCCGCCGAGCTGGGCGCCCAGGCGGCCTGGTTCGAAGCCGACGTGACCGATATCGACGCGCTACGCACGGCCGCCGAGGGCACGGTCGAGCGCTTCGGCGGCATCGACGTGGCGATCGCCAACGCCGGCATCGGCGCCTCGACGCCGATCGCCAGCGTCGATCCCGCGGTCTTCGACACCGTCGTCCGGGTCAACCTCGGCGGCGTCTTTCGCACATTGCAGGCCACGCTCCCCCACGTCACCGCCCGCTCGGGCTACGTGCTGCCCGTGGCCTCGCTGGCCGCGGCCCTGCACGCGCCGATGATGGGCGCCTACGCGGCCACCAAGGCCGGGACGGAGGCGCTGGCCAACTCGCTGCGTGCCGAGATCGCCCACACCGGGACCAGGGTCGGCTGTGCGTACTTCGGGTTCATCGACACCGACATGGTCCGGCGCGGCTTCGACTCCGAGGCGGGTCGCAAGGCGGCCGACCGCCTGGGGGCCGCGGGGCCCAACCACGCCGTACCGGTATCGAAGGCCGGCGCGGCGATCGTCCGCGGCATCGAGCGCCGCGCCCGGTTCGTCTACGCGCCGCGGTGGGTGCTGGCGATGCTGCTGGCGCGGACGATCGTCCAGCCCCTCCAGGAGCGCCAGGCCGCCCGCCAGGGCACCGCTGAGCTGATGGCCGAGGCCGCCCTGGAACCCGCCACGCTCACCACCGAGCAGCCCGAACACGCCACGACACGCTCCTAGACCGAGGCGCCTGACCGGATGGCGGCCGCCTCCTCGGCGAGACGGCCCTCCTCGATGGCGCCGCGCAGGCGCTGCATGAGCCGCGAGACGAACGCGAGGTTGTGCAGCGTCAGCAGGCGCATGCCGGTCAGCTCGCGTGCCTTGAGCAGGTAGCGCAGATAGCCGCGCGGGTGCCCGCCGGCGCAGGCCGGGCAGGGACAGCCCTCCATGATCGGCTCGTCGCTGAGCTTCCAGCGCGCGGCGGTCAGGTCGACGCGCCAGCGGTGCTGCGGATCGGGCACCAGCGCCACCCCGTGGCGGCCCAGCCGCGTCGGCATCGCACAGTCGAAGGTGTCGATCCCCAGCTCGACCCCGCGGATGAGGTCGTCGATGTCGCCGATGCCCAGCAGGTGGCGCGGGCGGTCCTCCGGCAGGACGGCGGTGGTCCACCCCACCACCTCGTACATCTGGTCCTTGTCGGCACCCAGCGAGCCGCCGATGGCGATCCCGGCCGCCGCCGAGGCGGCCACGGTCTGCGCGGACTCCACCCGCAGGTCCTCGTGGACCCCGCCCTGAACGATCCCGTAGACCAGCTGGTCGGCCGGCCCGTGCTCGGCGTGCCAGCACAGGCAGCGTTCCAGCCAGCGGTGGGTGCGCTCGGTCGAGCGCGCGGTGTACTCGCGCTCGACGTGAAACGGCGTGCACTCGTCGAAGACCAGCGCGATGTCGGAGCGCAGCGCCGCCTGGACCTCCATGCTGGTCTCGGGCGCCATGAACCACTCGGCGCCGTCGATGTGCGAGCGGAAGCGCACGCCGTCCTCCTCGATGGCCAGCACGCGCCCCTGGCGCTCGCCGCCGAACGGGATCCGGCCCTTGACCTCGTCGGCCACGGTCCCGTGGCCCATGCTGAAGACCTGAAACCCCCCGGAGTCGGTGATGATCGGCGCGTCCCAGCCCATGAAGCCGTGCAGCCCGCCGAAGTGCTCGATCAGGTCGTGGCCCGGCTCGAGCATCAGGTGAAACGTGTTGCCCAGCACCATGTCGTAGCCCAGCGCCGCGACCTCGGCCGCCTGGAGGCCCTTGACGGTGGCCTTGGTGGCCAGCGGGACGAAGGCCGGCGTGCGGACCGCGCCGTGCGCGGTGCTCAGCAGACCGGCGCGGGCACGCGAGCCGGGGTCCCGGGAGGTGATGGTCAGGGCAGCCACCGGCGTCGCCATAGGCTAGGCGGCGTGCTGGCCTCGCTGGTCACGGTGGTGCAGAACGTCGGCATCCCCGCGCTGTTCGTCTTCATCGCGGTCGAGACGATGGGCATCCCGCTGCCGGGCGAGACGGCGCTGATCACCATGGCCATCCTGGCCTCCCAGGGGCACCTCTCGATCGAGTGGGTGATCGTCGCCGCCGCCGGCGGCGCGATCCTGGGCGACAACGTCGGCTTCTTCCTCGGCCGGCGCTACGGGCGCCGACTGCTCGAGTGGGAAGGCGGCCCCTTCTCCCGGCACCGGCGCGCCCTCCTGGCGAAGGGCGAGCCCTTCTTCGAGCGCCACGGGCCCAAGGCGGTCTTCTTCGGCCGCTGGATCGCGGGCCTGCGCATTACCGCGTCGTGGCTGGCGGGCGCCGCGCGAATGTCGTGGCCCACGTTCACGTTCTACAACGCGCTGGGCGGGATCAGCTGGTCGGTCTCGGTCGGCCTGACCGCCTACTACCTCGGCCACAGCGCCGAGACGATCTTCCGGACCGCCGGGCTGGCGGGCCTGGGTGTCGCGGCGCTGCTCGGGATCGGTGTCTACGCGATCGCCAAGCGGCGCGCGCGGCGCCGGGCGTCCTCGGCCTAGGCCTAGGCCTGCGCGACCGTCAGCAGCAGCCGTCGCCCGGCAGCAGTCGCTCGAGCAACGGGCCGAGCAGCTCGAGCTCGGCCTCGGTGTAGTGCGCGACGAACAGCTCGCGGATGCCGGCCAGGTGGGCGGCGCGCGCCTGCGCCGCCTTGGCGCGCCCGGCGGACGTGATCACCGCGTAGGCGCCGCGCGCGTCGTTCTCGCACGAGCAGCGGTCGACGAACCCGTCGCGCTCGAGCCGGTCGATGAGCCGCGTCAGCCCGCTGCGGCTCAGCGAGACGGCGGTGGCGATGTCGTGCATGCGCAGCTTGCCGGCATCGGCCTCCGACAACCGCAGCAGGACCTCGTAGGAGGTCAGCGGGAGGTTGTGCTGGGCCTCGAGCTGGGCATCGAGGCGCTTGACGAGGCACCGGTGCGCACGGACGAGGCCCCGCCAGGCTCGCAGCTCGGTGGGGCTCAGGCGGTCGTGTTCGGTCGGGGGCGCGACGGTGGCCATTGCGCGTGCAACGACAGTAGCACCCGGTTAGGGTGAGGTCCATGGCTCTCGAAGGTCTGCACCACATCACCGCGATCACCGCCGACGCCCCCGCCAACGTCGAGTTCTACACGCGACTGTTGGGCCTGCGGATGGTCAAGAAGACCGTCAACTTCGACGCGCCCGACGTCTACCACCTCTACTACGGCGACGAGACGGGCACGCCCGGCTCGATCCTCACCTTCTTCGAGTTCCCGGGCGCCGCGCGGGGGCGCGCCGGCGACGGCATGGTCCATCGGATCGTGTGGCGCGTGGGCTCGGAGGCCGCGCTGGCGTTCTGGGAGGCCCGGCTGCACGACGCCGGCGTGGCCGAGGTCGAGCGCGACAACGAGCTGTACTTCGTCGACCCTGAGGGACTGGCCCACGAGGTCATCGTCGTTGCCGTCAGCGACGCGCCGCTGACCGCCGCCGCCGACGGCATCCCGGCCGAGCACGCGCTGCAGGGCTTCCACGCTGTGCGGGCCTACGGCCGCCGGCCCGACGCGAGCGCGCCGCTGCTCGAGGCCCTGGGCTTCGCCGCCGAGGGCGCGGACGCCTGGCGGCTGGCGGGCGACGAGCGCCATGCCATGTACCACTACGACCCGCCGCCGATCGATCGCGGCGTCCAGGGCGCCGGCACGGTCCACCATGTCGCCTGGAGCGCGGCCGACGACGCCGAGCTCGAGACCTACCGGGCCCGCGCCACGGCGGCCGGGGCCCACCCCACGCCGATCATCGATCGCCAGTACTTCCACTCGGTCTACTTCCGCGAGCCCAGCGGCGTGCTCTTCGAGCTGGCCACCCGCGACATCGGCTTCGACGTCGACGAGCCGCTGGAGTCGCTCGGCCGCGCGCTCAAGCTCCCCTCCCAGCACGAGCATCTGCGAGCCCAGCTCGAGCAGGCGCTCACCCCGCTGCCGTGAACCACGTCGTCCGCGAGAATTCGCCCCCGCCCACCCAGGCGGCCGGCACGATCGTCCTGCTGCACGGTCGCGGCGCCGACGAGCACGACCTGCTGCCGCTGCTCGGCGTGCTCGACCCCAAGCGCCGCCTGCGCGGCATCACGGTCGGCGCGCCACTCACGATGGCCCCCGGGGGGAAGCACTGGTACGCCGTGCATCGCGTCGGCTACCCCGACCCGGCGACGTTCGCGCCGACCTACGCGCAGCTCGCGGGATTCCTCGACGACGAGCTGGGCGTGGACTGGTCGAAGACCGTGATCGGCGGGTTCTCCCAGGGTGGAGCGATGTCCTACGCGATCGGCCTCGGGGCCGGCCGCCCGGTCCCCGCGGGCGTGCTGGCCATGAGCTGCTTCATCCCGCGCCTGGACGACGGCAGCTGGGAGCCCGACTTCGCGTCCCGCCCCCAGCTGCCGGTGGCCCACGTCCATGGCGTCCAGGATCCGGTCATCGGTGTCGAGTTCGCGCGCGACGCGCGCGCTCGCCTCGAGGCCGCCGGGTTGCCGCTGCTCTACCGCGAGTTCCCCGGCGGCCACCAC
>JAWVFY010000086.1:0-3525 GCA_033855575.1 Solirubrobacteraceae bacterium | reverse complement strand
GGCGCGCAGCGCAGCCTCGGCGGCGCCGACCGAGCCCTGGGTCGGCGCGCGCTCGGCCAGCGTGCGCGACGACCCGAGGCCGACCTTGCCCGTCGCCAGCGCGACGAGCTCGTCGATCGCCGCACGGGCGTTGCCCAGCGCCGCCGCGGCGATCGACAGCGCGAAGAACCCGAAGATCGGGAAGCGATACAGCGGGCGGTCCAGGACCGGCCCGTCGAACAGCGAGAACAGCGACCCGCTGGGCACGAAGACCTCGTCGGCGACGGCGTCGTGACTGCCGGTGCCCCGCAGGCCCAGCGTGTGCCAGGTGTCGAGGATCTCCAGCTCCTCCTTCGGGATCGCCACCACGCTCGGCACCGGCCGCTCGCTCCCGGCCCCGTCGTTGCTCTCGACGAGACAGCCCGCGAACAGCAGGTCGGCGTGGGTGATCCCGCTGCAGAATGCCCAGCGGCCGGAGACCACCACACCGCCGTCCACCGGCCGGGCGCGGCCCCGAGGGGCCCAGACGCCCGCGGCGACCTGGCCGCGGCCGAACAGTTCGTGGCGGGTGTCCGCCGGGAGGTAGGCGGCGAGCAGGCTGCTGGTCATCGCGATCGACACGCACCAGCCGGCCGACGCGTCCCCGCGCGCCACCTCCTCGGCGGCCTGTAGCGCCGGGCCGGGCGCCAGCTCCAGCCCATCGACCTCCAGCGGCGCGCCGGCCCGCAGCAGGCCGGACTCCCGGAGCGCTGCCACCAGCTCGTCGGGCAGCCGCCGCCCCCGCTCGATGTCCGCCGCCAGCCCCTCCGCCAGCTCCGCGATGTTGCGCGCGCTGTCCATCGTGCCGACGCTACCGCGCGGAGCACGTCGGCGCCCGCGGTTGACCGCGGGGCGCCCGGCGCGGGATGCTGCAGCCATGCTCGACGACCCCGACCTCCTCGGCCCCGACGACATCGCCTACCACCTCGAGCTCACCGCGGTCGAGATGAAGGTCACGCACACCGCGCTGCACACGCTGCGCGACGGCCTCGGTCACGAGGAGCACGAGGTGCGCGAGATCGTCCAGCGCGTGCTCGACAAGCTCCCTGGCGACCACGACATCCGGGCGATCCTCATCCCCTGATGGCTGGCGGGAGCCGCGGCGTCAGCGTGCCGCTGGCCCGGCAGGCTCGCTCGAGCAGGTCGTGCATGCGGCGCGCCTCGCGGCCGGCCTCGGCGGTCCGGCCGCGGCCCGTGCGCTTGTCGAGGAGGTTGTAGGCCTCCTCGGGATCGACGTCGAGGTCGTAGAGCTCGTACTCCGGCGCGACGCGGTCTCGCGGATCGAGGTAGATGGCGTACTTCCAGCGCTGGTCGCGCAGACAGCGGATCCGGTTGGGCTGGCCCGGGGCGTTCTGGAAGGCGGTGCCCGCCTGGTGGTCGTCATAGGTGAACAGCACAGCGTCGCGCACGCTGTCGCGCTCGCCGCGCAGCAGCGGGCCGAGGTCCTGGCCGTCGAGGCCCGGCACGTCGGCCGGCGCACCCGCGAGGCCGAGCAGCGTCGGCACCAGATCGACCAGCGAGACCAGCGCGTCGTTCTCGCTGGGCCCGTCGAACAGCGCCGGGCTCGAGACGACGAGCGGGACGCGGATCGACTCCTCGTAGGCGTTGAACATCTTCTGGCGCAGCCCACCGTGGGCGAGGCCCATCTCGCCGTGGTCGGAGGTGCGCACGATCACCGATCGCGCGCGCAACGACGACGGGTCGTCCGGGTTCCCCAGCGCGGCGAGCAGGCGGCCGATGTTGGCGTCGACGACGCGGTGCAGGTGGGCGTAGAAGTCGACGTAGCCCTGCTGGTGGTCCCGGCCCTCGAGGGCGCCGAGGTAGGACACCTGGCCGAGCTTCATCAGCGCCTGGACCGTCGGCTTGTCGCCCAGGTTCTCGTCGAGCGTGGCGGGCAGCGGCAGATGCAGGTCGGCGAAGGCGCCGGTGTCGTAGCCGCCCTCCCCGTAGGAGGCGGGATAGCCGAGGACGTCGTGCGGGTTGACCAGGCACCAGACCAGGCAGAACGGTTCGGGAAGATCAGCCTGGGCGAGCCAGGACTCCATCTGCCGCGTGTAGTCCTCGTCCCAGCCCTCCCGTGAGCGGCCGGCGTGTCCGCCGCCGAACGACGACGCCTTGGCGTCCCCGCCGGCGTCGGTCGGGTCCCAGTCGCAGAAGCCGAAGTCGCGCTCGATGCGCGCCGCGTCCTCCACGCTCCACCCGTCGCCGCCGATCGGCTTGGTCAGGTGCCACTTGCCCTTCAGCGCGACGTGGTAGCCGTGGGCGTGCAGGCGGGTCGCCAGCGTGTCGATCCCGGCCGGAAGCTCGGGCTCGCTGCCGCTCTTGGGCCCGAGCCGGAGCAGGCCGCGCAGGAAGGCGACGGCCAGCCGGCCGCGCGGGACCTCGGCGTTGCGCAGCAGTCGGACGGCGGTGCGGACCACCGCCGGAGCGTTGCGGCGGTCGGGGAACAGGTCGCCCCGAGTCATGGTCAGCGTCACCCCGTGGCGCGACGGATAGGTGCCCGTGAGGATGCTCGCTCGGCTGGGCGAGCACATCGCGGTCGGGATGAACGCGCGGGTGAAGCTCATGCCGGTGCGCCGCAGCTGCGCGTCGTTGGGCATCAGCGCGTCGAGCCAGCCGGGGTCGGTGGGCCAGTGCTGCGGCGCGCGCTGCTGGTCGGTGATCAGCAGGATCAGGTTCGGTGGGCGATCGCCGTCTGGCTCGGCGCTCACGACACGGGCACGGGCGGGGACGTGGCCAGGATGCGGCCGTGGGCGTCCCGTGCGCGAACGGCGAACAGCGTCGCCGTGCTCGCGACCGCGATACGCGTCTCGAACCCGCTCCGCGGGGCGGAGGCCACCGGGGTGAGCGATGCGGCGTCGGTCCCGGCCAGGACCTGCCACCGGGCGACGGCGGTGGCGCCGTTCCAGCTCGCGTAGACCGCGACGCTCGAGGGATCGGTGCGGCGGGCTGCGGCGGCCGGCCGGGTCGTCGGAGTCGCGGTCCAGGGCAGCCGGTAGGCGCGGTAGCTCCCGTCGTCCTGCGGCAGCGCGGCGTCGAACAGCAGCCGGCCGCCGGCCGAGAACTGCGAGAAGTACGGCGTGGCGCCGAAGCCCGCGAACACGTTGCCGCCGGGCAGCATCTGGACGCTGCCCTCGCTCTCGGACGAGGTGTCGGTGGACCGGTGGTAGGCGCGCACGACGGTCGCTCGCCCATGCTTGTGGTCGAGCTTGAGGATCAGCGCACGCGAGTACGGCTCAAACTGGGGCGGGCCGGCCCCGTCGTCGAACAGGCTGATGCGGTCGCCGGAGAGCAGCTGCGCGTCGTGCTGGAAGTAGAACCGGGCGCCGGGGCCCAGGTGGAAGTCGCCGGCCTTCCCGCCCAGCGTCCACAGGATGCGGCTGCCGACGCGCTGGATCTCATAGACGGCCGACGTATCGCGCGCGGAGGCGAGGATCCGGCCGCCGGGCAGCGCCTGGAGCGAGTTGATGTGAAACGCGTCGTAGGAGGCGCTGTTGGCCGGCGTGG
>JAWVFY010000085.1:0-7874 GCA_033855575.1 Solirubrobacteraceae bacterium | reverse complement strand
CCACGAAGTCGTAGAGCTCCTGCGCGACGCGCGGCATGATCGAGGTGCCGCCGCCGATGAGGATGCGGAAGCCGCGCTTGCCGGCGCGGATGACCGGCAGGAACGCACCGTCGTGGATGCCGCTGATCGCGCGGTCGGCGTCGCTGGAGGTGAACGACGTCTTGATCTTGCGCGGCATGGCCTGCGTCGTCGGGTGGCGCACGAAGTAGCGCACGTAGGCAGCGGCGTAGGGCGTTGGGTCGAAGAGCTCGTTCTCGCAGACGCCGGCGAACGGGTCGCCGGTGACGTTGCGCATCGTGTTGCCGCAGCCCTCGCGCGAGGACAGGTGCGTGTCGGAGATGATCCGCATGAACGCCGCGGCGTCGCGCAGCGGCATGTGGTGGACCTGGATGTTCTGGCGCGTGGTGATGTGGCCCTTGTTCAGCGGCGCGTACTGCTCGATCGCGTCGGCGAAGGACTCCATCTGCTCGGGCGTGACGCCGCCGAAGGGCAGCTTGACCCGGATCATCTGGACGTCGGGCTGGCGCTGGCCGTAGATGCCCTGCTTGAGGCGGAACTTGATGAACTCGTCCTCAGCCGTCCTGCCGGAGAGGAACTGCTCGGCCTCGTTGTCGAAGTCGTCGAACTCCCGCTCGATGATCGGGATGATGTGGCCCGGGACGCTCCCGTAGACCTCGGGGTCCGACAGGGTCCCCCTGCCGGTGGCGGTCGGCTCCATGGGACAAAAGTACCAAAGCCGAGTCGGATTAGGGTATATCGACCGATGCGGTGGGGAAGGCGGGCCGGCTCAGAGCCAGGGCTCGAGCGCCGGCTCGCGGCCGACGCCCTCCAGCCGGGCCGCCTGGAGCCAGCCCGACGGCGGCTCGGCGGGCGCGGGCGGCGGCGCGTGGTCACGCAGGAACTGCTCGACCGCTGCGATCACCGCCGCGGCCTCCTCGGGGGAGGCCGCCGGCGTGACGAGCTGGAGCTGGGGGCGGCGGTTGGGCACGGCGCGGGTACATCGTTGCAGCCCTGGCGCGGGTATCGTCGCGCCGCGGTGACCGAGCTCCCGATCTTCTCCCGTGAGGCCGTGCTCGGCGCGGTCGGCGCCGGCGAGGCGATCGAGCGGGTGCGCGAGGCGTTCGTCCGCCACCACCGCGGCGACTGGGTGATGCCGGCGAAGGTCTACCTGCAGTCGCCGCCGCACGGTGACTTCCGGGCGATGCCCGCGCGGGGCGGCGACCTGGCGATGCTCAAGTGGGTCTCCTCGTTCCCCGGCAACCGGCACCATCCCACCCACCCACTGCCCACCGTGATCGGCGTGCTGATCGTCAGCGATGCCGTGACGAGCGAGCCGCTGGCCATCCTCGACGCCGGGGCGGTGACGGCCCTGCGGACCGGCGCGGTCGCGGCGGTGGCTGCCGAGGCGCTCGCCGCCACCCGGTCGGCCGCCGTGATCGGCTGCGGCGTCAACGGCGCCTGGGCGGCGCGCTGCCTGGCCAGCGCGGGGTTCGGCCCGGGCGTCTGCCACGACGCCGACGAGGCCGCTGCCCAGCGGCTCGCCGGCGAGCTCGGCTGGCGCGCCGGCACGCGGGCCGACGCGCTGGCCTGCGCGGTCATCACCTGCGTGACGCCCGGCCACGAGATCGTGCTGGACGCCGGCGACCTGCGGCCCGGCATGCACCTGAACATGCTCGGCGCGGACGGCCCGGGGAAGGCCGAGGCGACCGTCGGCGCCGTCGCGTCCTGCGCGCTGTTCTGCGACGAGTGGGCCCAGGCGTCGCATGGCGGCGAGCTGACGGGCGCGGTCGAGGCCGGCCTGGTCACGCGCGACCAGGTCACCGACCTCGGGGCCGTGCTGACCGGCGAGGCGCCGGGCCGGGCGGGCGCCGAGGCCGTGACGCTGTTCGACTCGACGGGCCTGGCCATCCAGGACCTGGCGATCGCCGCCGCGGTCCTGGAGGCCTTTCGTGCGGGGCGCGTCGAGGCGCCGCTCGCGAGCCTCTGATCTAGCCGTCTGCGTCGGCGCCCTTGCCCGCATGGGGCCCGGGCGGCGGCGGTGCCGACCGCCAGCCCTTGACCGCATGCCAGAGCAGGTTGTCGAGCTGGTGCTGCGGGACGGCGTCCAGCGTGCCCCATGGGAGCCCGGCGGAGGCGCGGGCGCCACGCGTCCCGCTCGGGTTGCGCGCAAGAACGCTCATGGTCTCCGGCTGGGAGTCGTAGGGCGCGATGTTGGCCGGCGTCGCCGTGAACGCGTCGTACATCGGCGTGGCCAGCGCGTCGGTGACGTAGAGCGGCTTCATCCCGAGCATCAGCTCCATCGTGCGCAGCACCGAGAGCTGGTCGTAGCGGTCGTGAACCGCGCCGGTCTTCGCGTAGGGGCTGACGACGAACGCCGGGATGCGGTGGGCGTCGACGTGGTCGGCGCCGTCCTGCGAGTCGTCCTCGACGACGAAGATCGCGCTCGACGACCAGATCGACGAGTGCGAGATCAGGTCGACGACCTGGCCGACGCCGAGGTCGTTGTCGGCGACGAAGGCCTGCGGCGTCCGCGCCCCCGCCCTCAGCCCCGAGGTGTGATCCTGGGCCAGCGTGAGGTAGTTGAAGGCGGGCACTCCCGCTGCGCTGGCGAGCTGCGCCTCGAAGTGCTGCTTGAAGCAGTCGAAGCGCGACTCCGATCCCGCCGGCGCCCCGTCGGGGACGCTGGAGTCGAAGATGTCCTTGCCGGTGAGGATGTCGGTCGTCCCCGCGTAGAACGCGTTGGGGAAGCAGCCGTTGCCGATCTGCGGACCGAGGTCGGAGTGGTTGAACTTGTCCAGCGCCGCCGAGGCGATGGCCGGCGTGCGGTCGACGTCCATCGTGTTGGCGATGATCGGCACCGGCTGGTAGGGCAGCGGGAAGTTGCCCGCGTAGACCTCGCCGTAGTTGAAGTAGGAGATGTGCTGGCGGGCGGCCTGGTCGAACAGGTAGCCCTTGGGCGGGAAGCTGATCGACAGCACCCCGGTCTCCAGCGGGCGGCCACGGTCGCCGTAGCTCCCGAACAGGTTGGTGATCTGGTTCCAGTTCTTCTCCTCGAAGTCCGAGATGTTTCCGGCGGCGGTCCACTGGTGGCCCTGCTGGGAGGCCTCGGAGTCGGCGTAGACGTGGTCGAGCAGCGGGAAGCGGTTGACGAGCGCGTGCTGGTTGGGCGTGTTCTCGCGTCCGAAGAGCGTCAGGTTCGCGTCGCCGTCGCCGCCGGCCACGTCGCCGAGGATCTGGTCGTAGGTGCGGTTCTCCTTGACGATGAAGAACACGTGCTTGATGGGGCCGCCGGCGCGCACGGGCGTCCCCGCCGGCACGTGGGCGGGGAGGTTGGCGGGCTTGAGCTGCGCGTCGGCCTGACGGGTCAGCGCCCGGAGCTTCGTCGTGCTCGGCACCGCCCCGATCCCGACCGAGCCGTCGGTGATCCGCGGCAGGAACTGCGACTGCGCGTCGGTCTGGTTGAGCGTCGACGAGCTGAACGGGCTCGGGCCGTGGGGGTTGGGTCCGCTGCCCAGCGCCTTGGCCGACAGCCACAGGAGCTTCCCGTGGCTCGTCTGGACGTCGGTGGGGTAGCGCGCCGTCGGGATCCGTCCCAGCACCCGGAAGCGCCCGGACGTGGCGAACACCGCCACCCGGTCGGCACCGCCCTCGGCGACGAACAGGCGCCGGCCGTCGGCGGCCACGGCGTTGGGCCAGGCGCCGACACCGGCTGCGGGCCTGACCGACAGGTTGCGCCTGACGCGCAGCGTCCGCGTGTCGATGACGGCGACGCGGTCGAGGTTGGTGACGGTGACGAACGCCAGCGCGCCGCGGGCGATCACGGCCTCCGGGTGCGACAGCGCGCCGCCCACTCTGATGTCCTTGATCTTCCGGGCCCGCCTGAGGTCGATCACGGAGACGGTGCCTGGCGACTCGTTGGTCACCAGGCCGCGCCTGCCGTCGGGCAGGATCGCCGCGCCGTACGGGTAGCGCCCGGTCGCCACGTAGGTGGCCTTGCCGGTCTTGACGTCGACCACCTGGGCGCCGTCGGCCAGGCCGAGCGGCACCAGGAGCGTCGTGCCGTCGGGCGAAACGGCGAGGTGCTCCGGGTAGCCCACCGGCTTGGTCGCCGGGATCGGGAAGTCCTGGGGCGGCGGTGTGCTCGGCGGGGGCGCCACGTCGATCGTCCGCGTCTCCCTGGCGATCCCGGAGCTCGTGCTGAAGCGGTAGACGTGCACGACGTCGCCGGCGCCGCCCGGCAGGTCGGGGCGCGAGACCCCGAGGTTGGCGGTGTCCTTCAGGCCCGAGACGAACGCCGTGCCGTTGCGCGCGATCGCGACGCCGCCCGAGGCGCCCGGCAGCGCCAGCGTCTGGATGACCTTCGCGGTCCTGACGTCGACGATCCGGACGTCGTTGGCGCCCGCGCCCGCCGAGACCGTCCAGTAGAAGCGCCCGTCTGGCGTCAGCGCGCCGCCGGTGGGGACGTTGCCCACGCCGACCTGTCGCCCGTAGGGCTCCAGCCTGCGGCCGAGGTTGACGATGTGGTTGCCGGGCCCGATGACGCCCGAGTCGGCCGCCAGGGCGGGGGCGGTGCAGAGACCGACCGCCAGGGCGACCGGCGCAAGGCGCAGGAACACGGACGCGCCCGGCTAGCGCTTGGCCTTGACGGGCCCGGACGGCCGCTTGGCCTTGCCCTTCTCCTGCACCGGGATGCCGGTGTTGGCGGTGGGGATGGGGTAGGGGCCCGGCCCGCTGCTCGGGCAATCGCCGTTGGCCTGGTCGGCGGCCGACAGCGTGATCGTCGGCAGCGTCGCCGACCGCGCGTCGGGCTTGACGAAGTTGAACGCCGAGGTCATGTCGCCGGTGTGCTTGCGCCGCCAGGCGCTGAGGTTCGGGACCTCGGCGCCGAAGCGCGTCTCGAGGAAGCGCAGCAGCGAGGTGTGGTCGAAGGTCTGCGAGGCGACGAACCCGCCGCGCGTGAACGGCGAGACGATGATCGTCGGCACGCGGAAGCCGAGCCCGATCGGGCCCGGGTTGCCGGCGGCCGCGGCGGGCAGCGGCGAGACCGTCAGGTACTCGCCCTTGGTTCCGGGCGGCGGCGTGGGCGGCGGGATGTGGTCGAAGAAGCCGCCGTTCTCGTCGTAGGTCAGGAACAGCGCCGTCTTGGCCCACACCTTCTTGTTCTTCATCAGCGCCGAGATGACGCGGCGCGCCTCGACCTCGCCGGCCTTGGCGCCCGAGAAGCCGGGGTGCTCGCTGGCGCGCAGCGACGTGTGCAGCCACGACACCGAAGGCAGCCGGTTGTGGGCGACGTCGGAGAGGAAGTCGTTCGGGTAGGTGGGCGTGATGCCCTTGGCCTTGTACTTGCCGCTCTGGAACTTCGCGAAGAAGGGCAGCACCGAGTCCAGGATCCCGCCGCGGGGATCCGTGTAGGCCTTCCAGCTGACGTGGTGGGCCTCGAGCTGCTCGGGCATCGTCGTCCAGGTGAACTTGCCGGCCATCGCGTTGCGCGTCGAGAGGAGCGTCTCGACGAGCGGGCCGCCGTGCTTGCCCGCCGGGTCCAGCGTGGCGGACATCGACATCAGCCGGTTGGGGTCGGTGGGCCCGATCACCGAGCAGTGGTAGTGGTCGCAGATCGTGAACGCGTCGGCCAGCGCGTAGTACAGGGGCAGGTCGTTGCGGGCGTAGTAGCCCATCGTCAGCGCCGCGCCGGCATCGCCGTTGGCGATCTGATGCTGGGTTACGAACCCGTCGTTCTTGCCGCCGTTCCAGCACCCGTGCATCGGGCCCCAGTCGTGAGTGATGTCCGGCGTGCAGTCCTGCGTCTGCTGGTTCGCATCGAGGTGGAACGGCTGCAGCGTCCCGTCGGGCGTCGAGGGATAGCCGTGCTGGGTGAACGCGGCGCTGTTGCGCGAGTCGCCGAAGCCCTTGACGCCCTTGTACGTGCCGTAGTAGTGATCGAACGAGCGGTTCTCCTGGATGAGGATCACCACGTGCTCGATGTCCTTGAGCCGTCCAGGCTTGACGGGTGCCGCGAGCGCCTCCTGGATCCATGGCTCGAGCAGCGAGCCTCCGAGCGTGGCGGCCGCGCCGGCGGCGCCGGCGGTGCGCAGCAGCTGGCGGCGCGTGAGGGACTCGGACATGACTCTCCTCCTCGAGAGAACGGCGGGGCCGCCAACCTACCCCAGGGCCGCCGCCGTTCCTATACCCCAAAGCGGGGAGGGCGCGCCGCCGCTCGCGCTCCTGAACATCGTGCGGCACGATTTCAGTCATGGCGGCAGGTCGAGCGCCGCTCGGCTGGTGGCCCGGGCCGCGGCGGAGCAGCGGTCGCTGGTCACCCGCGCACAGCTGGTGACGCTGGGCCTGCCGCCGACGCGGATCGACAGCTGGCTGCGCGACGGCCGCCTGTACCGCGTGCACGACGGGGTCTACGCCGTTGGCCATCCGGCGCTGACCCGCGAGGGCCGGTGGCTCGCGGCGGTCCTGGCCTGCGGCGCGGGCGCGGTGCTGAGCCACCGCAGCGCCGCCGCGCTGTGGGGGCTCATCCCGGGCGATGGCGCGGCGGTGGACGTCACGACCGCCAGCTTGCGCAGGCCGCGGCCGGGGATCGCGGTCCATCGGACCCGCTGCCCCGTGCCGGCCACCGAGCATCGCGGGCTGCCGGCGACCATGCTGTCCCGGACGCTGATCGACCTGGCGGCCACGTTCACGCGAGCGAACCTCGAGCGAGCGCTCGGCGAGGCGGAGCTCGTTCCCGCGTTCGACGAGGCCGACCTGCATCGCGCGGTCGCCGAGCACGAGGGCCGCCGCGGCGTGCGCCGGCTCGCCGACGTGCTCTCCTCGCACGAGGGCGACATCGGCGTGCCGCGCAATGTCCTCGAGCGGCGCTTCCTGAAGATCTGCCGGGCCGCCGGCCTGCCGCGCCCGGAGGCCAACCGGACGCTCCTCGGCCACCAGATCGACTTCCTGTGGCGTGCCGAGCGGGTGACGGTGGAGACCGACGGCCGCTCCGTCCACGCGCGCCGGGCCGCGTTCGCGCGCGACCGCCTGCGCGACCGCGAGCTCCAGCTCGCCGGCTACCTCGTGTTGCGGTTCACCTACACGGAGGTGATGCGGCGGCCCGCCGTCGTCACAGCGGGATGTTGCCGTGCTTGCGCTTCGGGCCCGGCTCGCGCTTGGTCAGCAGGGTCGCCAGCGCGTTGATCAGCTTGGGGCGGGTCTCGGACGGCGTGATGACGTCGTCGATGTAGCCGCGCTCGGCCGCGGTGTAGGGGTTGGCGAAGCGCGCCTTGTAGTCGTCGATGAGCTTGGCGCGCCGCTCGTCGGGCGTCGGCGACTTCGCCAGGTCGCGGCGGTAGATGATGTTGACCGCGCCCTCGGGGCCCATGACCGCGACCTCGGCCTGCGGCCACGCGAAGTTGAAGTCGGCCAGCAGGTGCTTGGAGCCCATGACGTCGTAGGCCCCGCCGTAGGCCTTGCGCGTGATGACCGTGACCTTCGGGACGGTGGCCTCGGTGTAGGCGTAGAGCAGCTTGGCGCCGTGACGGATGATCCCGCCCCACTCCTGCGACGTGCCGGGCAGGAAGCCCGGGACGTCGGTGAAGGTGACGATCGGGATGTTGAACGCGTCGCAGGTGCGGACGAACCGCGCGCCCTTGGACGACGAGTCGATGTCGAGCACGCCGGCCATCGACGACGGCTGGTTGCCGACGATGCCGACGCTGTAGCCGTCGAGGCGGGCGAACCCGCAGACGATGTTCTTGGCGTTGTGCTCGTGGACCTCGAAGAACTCGCCGTCGTCGACCACCAGCCGCACGACGTTGCGCATGTCGTAGGGCTTGTTGGGGTTGTCGGGAACGACGGTGTTGAGCTCCTCCTCCATCCGGAACGGATCG
>JAWVFY010000084.1:0-11897 GCA_033855575.1 Solirubrobacteraceae bacterium | reverse complement strand
TGAAGGGGTCCCCGGTTCGAATCCGGGCGTCGGCTTCTTCAAGGTCCGCTTTTCGCTCTTCTGACGCCATAGCGGCCAGTCACCCAACAGTCGCCCTTGCACGCCTTTCTGGCGCCTGCGAGGGTCGGCCGATGGACGACGCCGACCGACGCATCGTCGAGCGCTTCTGGGAGGCGTTCAACAACCGCGACCTCTCGTTGCTGGACGACCTGTTCGCCGATGGCTACGTCAATCACGCAGCTCTTCCCGGCACGCCGGCGGGCCCGGCCGGTCAGGCGCAACTCATGGAGCGCCTGTGGACCGCCTTCCCGGATGCGCGATTCGAGATCGAGCATCTGGCACAGGACGCCGACACGGTGGTCTGCGTCGGGACGATGTCAGGCACCCACGAGGGCGAGCTCTTCGGCATACCGGGGTCCGGCAGGCCGATCGCCTGGCGTCAGTGTCTCCTCATCACCGTCGCGGGCGGCAAGGCGACAGCCCACCGCGCGATCCGCGACGATCTCGGCCTCATGCGTCAGATGGGTGCTGTTCCAAACGGCTGACGCGCCGGTGGCACCACAAACGCGGCGGCAACGGAACCCGTTGATGAAGCCATGGTCACGACAGAATCAGTTGACCTTGCAGGCCGACGTGCGGTAGACAGGGGCCGTGCCGCTCCCGTCCTCGCCCTCCGCGTCCGCACTCCACCCCCGCCTCGCCGACGAAACCGCGCGGTTCGAGCGCACCCACCCGCGGGCCGGGGCGCGTCATGCCGCCGGCGGGTCCGGGTTGCTCGGGGGCGTGCCGATGCCCTGGATGAGGCGCTGGCCGGGCGGCTTCCCGATCGTGGCGTCTCACGCCAAGGGCGCCCGCCTGTGGGACATCGACGGCCACGAGTACGTCGATCTCTGCCTCGGCGACACCGGGGCGATGACGGGACATGCACCCGAGGCAGTCGTGGCGGCGGCGAGTGCCCGGCTCGCCCAGGGCACGACGCTGATGCTGCCCACCGAGGACGCCGACGTGGTGGGCGCCGAGCTGGCGCGCCGGTTCGGGCTGCCGCACTGGCAGATCACGCTGAGCGCGACCGACGCGAATCGCAGCGCGATCCGCATGGCCCGCCACGCGACCGGGCGGACCAAGGTGCTGTGCTTCTCCTACAGCTACCACGGCGGGGTCGACGAGACGTTCGCGGTCACCGACGCCTCCGGCCGGACCGTGGCCCGCGAGCACAACGTCGGCCCGCCGGTCGACGTCGCCGAGACCACGCGCGCCGTCGAGTTCAACGACGTCGAGGCTCTGCGCGCCGCGCTGGACCACGGCGACGTCGCCTGCGTCATCGCCGAGCCGGCCATGACCAACATGGGGATCATCCTGCCGGCGCCCGGCTTCCACGAGCAGCTGCGTGAGCTCACCCGCGATGCCGGGACGCTGCTCGTGATCGACGAGACCCACACGTTCTCGGCCGGGCCCGGCGGCGCGACGGCGCTCTACGGGCTGCAGCCGGACATGCTGACGATCGGCAAGGCGATCGCCGGCGGCATCCCGGCCGGGGCGCTGGGCCTCTCCGACGCGCTGGCCGGCCGGCTGCTCGGCGATCCGACGGCCGACCTCGAGGACACGGGCGGCATCGGCGGGACGCTGGCCGGCAACGCGCTGTCGCTGGCGGCGATGCGCGCGGCGCTGACCGAGGTGCTCACCGACGAGGCGTTCGCGCGCGCGACCGCGATCGGCGACCGGCTGCGGGCCGGCATCGAGCGCACGATCGAGGACCACGGGTTGCCGTGGCATGCGATCCAGCTCGGCGCACGCGTCGAGTACCGCTTCACGCCGACCCCGCCGCGCAACGGCACCGAGTCCCACGCGTGCTCGGAACCGGAGCTCGAGCGCTTCCTGCACCTCCACGCGCTCAACCGGGGCGTGCTGGTCACGCCCTTCCACAACATGCTGCTGGCGTCGCCGGCCACCACCGAGGCCGACGCCGACCGCCACACCCAGGTCTTTGCCGAGGCTGTCCAGGAGCTGCTCGCGTGACCAACGACTCCGACACCCGCACCGCCCTGGTCACCGGCGTCGCCCGCGGGATCGGCAAGGCGATCGCGCTGCGCCTGCTCGACGACGGATGGCGCGTCGTCGGGACCGTCCGTGGCCCGGCCGGCGACCTCGTCGAGCAGGCCGCCGGCCGGCCGCTCGAGCTGATCGAGGTCGACCTCGCCGATGACGCCGACGTCGCGCAGCTGATCGCGACGCTGCGCCCGATGGGTCTCAAGGCCCTGGTCCACAACGCCGGCGTGCTGCACGTCGAGGATCCGGCCGTGTTCTCGCTCGCCGATTGGCGCGACACGATGCAGGTCAACCTGACGGCGCCGGTGCAGATCACCCGCGAGCTCGCGCCGCACCTCGCGCCCGGCGCCTGCGTCGTGGCGATCGCCAGCACCGACGGGCTGCGCGGCTCCTACGACACGATCGCCTACGGGGTCAGCAAGGCCGCCCTGATCAACGCCGTTGCCGGCCTGGGCAACCTGCTCGGGCCTGCCGGCATCCGCGTCAACGCGGTGTCCCCGGGCTGGATCGAGACCGACATGGGGGCCAAGGAGGTCGCGGCGGCCCGCGACATCACGCCGCTGGGCCGAGTCGGCGCGCCGGCGGAGGTCGCCGCGGCGGTCGCCTGGCTGGTCTCCGACGACGCCGCGTTCGTGACGGGCGCCAACGTCGTCGTAGACGGCGGCTACATCCAGGCCGACAACGTCCTCAAGCTCGAGGCGGGCTAGCCGCGATGGCCCGGCGCCGCGCGAACAGGGACGAGGCCTCGCTCGACGACGTCGACCGGGCGATCATCACCCAGCTGCAGGTCGACGGCCGTCTGCCGTACTCCAAGCTCGGCCCGCTGGTCGGCCTGTCGGAGGCGGCCGTGCGCCAGCGGGTCCAGCGCCTGACGGAGCGCGGGCTGATGCAGGTCGTCGCCGTGACCGACCCGCTCGTCCTGCGCGACTCGACGATGGCGCTGGTCGGGCTGCGAGTCCAGGGCGACTCCCGCAAGGTGGCCGAGCAGCTCTCGGCGCTTCCGGAGTCGATCTACGTGGTGGCGGTCTCGGGCACGTTCGACGTCATCGTCGAGCTCGTCTGCGACTCGCGCGAGGAGCTCCTGGCCGTGCTCAACGACAAGGTCCGGGCGATCCCCGGGGTCACCGCGACGGAGAGCTTCATGTACCTGAGCCTGTTCAAGCACACGTTCGCCTACGGGACGTAGCGGCGCCCAGCAGGATCACCAGCACCCACGCCGCTCCCAGCAGGTACCCCCCAAGGACATCGCTGGCCACGTGACCACCACCGATCAGGACCGCTGGGCCGATCCCGAGGACCGGGACCGCGCAGCAGCCGGCCAGGACCGGGCGGCGGCGCGCGGCCGCCAGCAGGCCGGTCATCGCGAACACCGCGGTCACGAAGGCGACGTGGCCGCTCGGGTAGTGGGCGACCGGGGCGAGGTGCTGCAGCGGGTGGCGCCCGAACAACGGCTTGATCGCCGCGCAGACCGCGCTCACAGCGCTGGCCAGGACGACCAGGAGAGCGCCGGCGCGCTCCCCGGCCTCGAGCAGGATCGCCGCGAGCATGAGAACGAGAACGACGGCGACCACCGGCGAGCCCAGGCCGACCAGGACCTGCTCGGTGTCGGCGGCCTGCCGCGCGCCGAACGGGACGTGCAGCGGATGGTCGAACAGCGCGCGCTCGCCGGGCAGCGGCCCGTGGCGGCTGGCATAGGCGCCGAGCAGCGCGGTCAGGACCAGCAGCGCGGCGGTGGCGATCAGCGCGGCGCGGCGGTGGGCGGCAACCCGGGACGCCAACGACACCGCGGGTGCCCTCAGGGCTTCGCCGGCACGGCGCTCGTGGGATCGTGGGCGAGCCCGGCCAGCAGCGCATCCTTCGGATCGAGCGCCGCCGCCCGGCGGTACTCCCGCTTCGCCGTGGGGAGGTTGCGGTGGCGCACCGCGATGTCGCCCAGCAGCGCCCACGGCAACGGGTTGTGCGGCTCGAGCCCGGTCGCACGGACCAGGGCGGCGCGCGCCGGTGCGTACTGGTTCAGGCGCGCGTAGGCGGCGCTCTTGATGTACAGCGCGGGGACGGACTGGCCGTTGTAGGCCAGCGCCTTGTTGGCGAGCCGCAGCGCCGCGACCGGGTCGGACGTGAGCTTGGCGCGGCCGTCGAGCCGGTAGTGCTCGGCCAGGGCGATGCGGCCCACCAGCAGGGCGGCGGCCAGGACGGCGACCACGCCGACGACCACGGCCTGCAGCCGCCCCGGCGCCAGGCCGTGCCCGGGGCGCCCGCGCGACCACGGAGCGAGGAGTCCCGCCGCCGCGCACAGCGCGACGCCGGTCACCCCGGGGAGGAGGTGCAGCCAGTCGACGCTGGTGTGCATCAGCCAAGCGGTGAAGGCGCCACCGCCCGCCACCGCCAGCGCCCGGCGCCCCGGCGAGGCCCGCCCGAGCCGCGCCGTGTTCCACAGCCCGCGCAGCACCGCACCGACGAACACGAGCAGCGCCAGCAGGCCGGGGATGCCGAGCTCGGCCAGCAGCTGCATCGGCAGGCTGTGGGGTTGGCGGACGTCCTCGCTGGTGCGGCGGTCGAGGAAGTAGCTGACGTCGTAGTTCCCCGCCCCGACGCCGCGCAGGGGCTCGGACTTGAACTCCAGCCACGCGACGCGCCAGTAGTCGTAGCGGTACCCGCCGCCCGACAGGAAGCGGCTGTCGGTGGGGTTGTCGACGCGGAGGTTGACGAAGTCGTGGTACTGCTGGCTGATCCTGTGAGCGGGGTTGCCCACCGCGACAACCAGCCCGCCGACCGCCAGCACCGCCACCACCAGGGCCAGCGGCCCCTCGGCGCGGATCAGGCCGCGGCGGATCGGCGGAGTGGCGCCGCGCGCCGCGCGCTCGAACAGCAGCTGCACGGCGGCCCAACCGATACCGACCAGCACCGCGGCCAGCAGGATCGCGCGGCCGGCGTGGCGGACGGTGGCGGGCTCTGCCGCCGACACGCCGGCGTGCCGGTAGACGTCGAGCAGCGGGCCCGAGATGGCGGCCAGCGCGATGCCCACCGCCACCAGCACCCAGACCCGTCGGCCGCGCCCGGGGACGATGGCCAGCACGACGGCGGCCGACACCACGAGCGCCGGCACCACCCCGCGCGACTGGCTGAGCATCAGCAGCGACCCGAGCACGACCGCGCCCGCTGCGCCCAGCCCGGCCAGCAGCTTGCGCCGCGACTGCTCGGCCACGGCGACACACGGCCAGAAGCCCAGCAGGAAGTAGCCGGCCTGCCCGTTGACGTAGCCGAGCGGGTCACGTAGCCGGCCGCCGAAGAAGAGCCCCGCGCTGTGGCCGAAGCCCATCCGGATGCTCACGTAGAGTGCCACCGCCACGACGCCGCCGGTGGCGAAGGCCAGCGGCAGCCAGCGCTCGCCCGGCCGGCGGCGCATCAGCAGGATCAGGGCCAGCAGCGCAGCGGCGTAGAGAGCCCAGCGCCCCGCGTACTCGAAGGCCTGGTCGGCCGACTCGGCCCAGCTCGCCGAGATCCAGCTCCAGAGCCAGAGGAAGGCCAGTCCGCCCACGGCGAGGGCGGGCGTGAGGCGCGCCCGGCCGCTGCCGGTCACGATCAGCGCGAGCGTCAGCGCGAACACGCCCAGCGCGATCGGGCCCCAGACCGTCAGGTCATAGAAGCCGCCGACGAGCGTGCTGAGCCCCGATGCGGCGCCGAGGATCGCCAGGATGGCCGCCTGCACCAGGCGCGGCCGGCGCTCCCGGGCCGTCGACGGCCCGCCAGTGCTAGCCACGCTTGTAGGCGTAGTAGGCGGGCTTCTTGGAGCCGTTGAGCGTGAGCAGCCCGCGGTCGACCTCCAGGCCGTCGGGCCGGGGCGGATCGTCGTAGAGCCCGATGTAGCCGAGCGTGTAGATCCGCGACCAGCCGCGGACGATGCGCAGGGCGTCGCCGAGCCAGCTCGCCGCGGTCGTGCGGGAGACCCAGAAGTTGAACTCGAAGTTGGGGTGATCGGTCGGCCAGAACAGCTCGGAGATGAAGATCTTCATCCCGGCCCTGTGCCGCGGCCGGCCGAGGTAGCGGTCGATCCACCGAGCGAGGATCGGCATGTCGTTGAAGTCCGCGAAGCCGTGCCCGAGCGGTGGTCCGCCCAGCGCCGGCCGGCGCGCGCTGAACGGGTTGTGCCCGTACATGTCCATCCGCGGGGGCCGGCCGTTGGGCAGGCGCAGGTTCTTGATCCAGTTGAGCACCGACACGTCGCCGGTGGTGAACGTGTCGCCGCCGATGACGAGGTTGGTGGCGTGGACGCGCTTGAGCGCGGCGTAGGAGTCGTCGAGGATCCTGGCGTAGATGTGGGGACCTTGGCGCATCGCCTTGGTGAGCGGATGGTCGCGCCGCTCGGGGATCAGCGGCTGGAAGTTCGCCGTCTGCGTCGGCTCCTGCCAGATCTCCCACAGGCGGACCGTCGGATAGCGGCGCGAGGCCGCGGCGGCGAACGTCGCGAAGTCGCCCGGCTTCTTCGGCGCCCAGATCGGGTCGGTGTGCCCGCTCGCCCACGCGGGCGCGTCGTCGATGGCGATCGCCACGCGGATCCCGTAGCGCTTGGCCTGCGCGATCGCGTCGTCGAGCTCGGCGGGCCACTGGTAGGCCGGGTCGGCGGGGTTGGCCGGATGCGCGGGGCGCGCGGCGGCCACGCCGCTCCAGTTGACGCGGTAGAGGAAGATGCCCACGCCCAGCTGGTGGTAGATGGGGAACTGCGAGACGCCGTTGACGCGCACCGGCCCCCAGATCGCCTTCTTGCGCGACGGCGAGGCCGCGCCCGCGGCCGGGGCAAGCCCGAGGAGCAGGCACAGCGCGAGTGCCAGCAGGACCACGAGTGGCGCCGGCCCACCCAGATCCCTAACCTCGGTCGCGCGGATGTCCATGAGAGCCATTAGAACACGGGCGGCTGTCGGCCGATGCGTTGCGGCCGCGCTCCCGGCCGCCGCGGCGCTGGCGCTGCCGCTCGGGGCTCACGCCGCGTCTGACCCCGGCGTCAACTGGGATCCCGGCAGCCCGGCGGCCAAGGAGTACGCGATCCCGCTCGCCCAGGGCCGGGCCGACGGCGCGGGCACCGACAACCAGCAGGCTGCGGCCAACACCGCGTTCGGCGTGGGCCTCAAGCCCCCTGCGGGGGGCGCGGGCGCCGGCAAGGGATCGCGCGCCGGCAAGAAGGGATCGCGCGCCGGCTCGGGCCGCGGGAAGAAGTCGAGCGCCGCCCAGCCGGCGATCAGCCCGGCGCTCGCCGGCCAGATCGCCAAGGCCGAGGCGCCCGGGGGGACCACCGTTTTGACGCTGGGCATGGCCCTGGCCGTGCTGCTCGCCGCGGCTGCTCTGGCCGTCGCGCTGCGCGGCCGCCTGCCGCAGCGCGTGCACCGCGCGCGCGCCTAGCCCGGGCGCCGGAACAGCCCGGTCAGAAACGCACCGTGGAGCGGATCGGCGCGCGCCGCCGCTCGGCCCAGCAGCGGCGGCAGCGGGTAGTAGCCCACCGTCCGCAGCAGCGTGCGCTCCAGGCCGTGGTAGGCGCAGAGCTCGGTCAGCGCCCGGCCCGTGAACAGCCGCAGGTGGGTGCGGCCGAGGTCCTCGTGCATGCGCCCGCGCAGCGGGTCGAGTGGGTTGCCGACGATCACCTCGTCGCTGACGTGCGCGGGCGTGGGCTGGAAGCCGAGCGCGAGCGAGCCGATGTTGTGCCAGCTCGACAGGTTGTTGGTCGACAGGCAGACGATGCCGCCGGGCGCGAGCACGCGCCGGATCTCGCTGAGGAAGCGGTCGGTGCGGCGCACGTGCTCGACGACCTGGTTGGCGTGAACCGTGTCGAACTCACCATCGGCGAAGGGAAGCCCCTCGTCGAGATCGGCGGAGACGATCTCGATCCCGCGCGCGCGCGCGACCGCAGCGTGCTCGTCGATCAGCTCGACGCCGGCGATCCGGGTGGCGCCGAGCCGCGCGGCGACCTTGGCGGTGAACTCGCCGGTGCTCGTGCCGAGATCGAGCAGCGAGCCGCCCACCTGGGAGGGCAGCAGGCGGAGGATGGCCCGGCGGTTCTCCTCCTCCGTGGCCCGGAACACTCGCTCGAGGTAACGCATGCAGAGCGGATACTGCGCGTGAAGCCGCGGTCCTCTAGCCCTTCAGAGCCGCGACGGCGCTGCTGAACGCGGCGAACGCCGGCTTGGGCGATCCGTTGCTGGCCAGCAACCCGGTGTGCAGGCCCCAGAAGTCGAGGAAGCGCGGCGCGTAGGGCTTCCCGTCGCGCCACGAGTAGTAGATGAACCCGCGCAGGTTCAGGCTCCCGCGTGCGCGGTTCAGCGCGGCGATCGTCTGCTTGATGCGGCTCGCCTGCCCGGCGGAGCCGACCCGGTACTGGGCGCCGGGCCCGCGGTCCGACCAGCCCATCTCGGTGGACCAGAGCATGGCGCGGCTGTCGTGGTAGTGCAGCATGATCCGGCGGACCTTCTTGAGGATGGTGATCACACCCCCTGACGACCGCGAGTAGGGGTTGATGGCCAGGGTGTCGAACGCGCCGCGGGCGCCGGCGCGGTACATCTGCGCGACGAACTGATAGAGGCCGGGCTGGGAGAGCTTGCTGTCGGGCATGCCGGCGCTGACGATCTCGGCGCTGGGCAGCACCGCGCGGATGCGCTGCGCCGTCGCCTTGAGCAGTGCGACGTACTTGCGGGCGCTCGGGACGGGTGGCGAGTACACCGGGAGGTTCGGCTCGTTCCACACCTGGTAGGACGTGATCGGCACCTTGGGCAGCTTGGGCTCCTGGGTCCACAGCGTGCCGAATGGCCCGTAGCGCCGCGCGACCGCCGCGCCGAAGGCCCCGAGGTCGCCGTAGTGCTTGGGGTAGTAGGTGCCGCGCGCCGCGTGATGGCGCGGCTTGCTCGAGCGGAAGCTCGGGGGATCGAACAGCACGGGCAGGATCTCGATCCCGTGCTCGGCCGCGCTGGCGACGACGCTGTCGTAGAAGGTGAAGTCGTAGTGGTTGCGCCGGTGCTCGACCCGCGCCCAGTCGAACGTCAGGCGGATCAGCGTGATGGCCGCGCGCTGCTGGGTGGCGAGCGCGTGGTCGCGGTAGCTCAGCGTGCGGGCGAACACGTCGTCGCTGACGATCCCGACGAAGCCCGACGGAAGCGCGGCCTCCGCGCGAGCGCCGAGAGCGAGGGCGAGGGCGAGCGACAGGAGGATGACGCGTCCGAGTCGGCCGAGGGGGTCCACCTGCGCAGAGTCCCACAGATCGCATAGCACTCGCATTACTTCGCCTGCCGGTGTCCGGCGGGGCGCTCGAGCAGCTCGGCCACGCGGTCGGCGGCACGCTGGAACGCGTAGTAGGCGGGCTTGGGTCGCCCCGCGATCGAGAGCAGGCCCGTGTGCAGGCCCCAGAAGTCCGTGCCCCCCGGGTAGACGCCGCCGTCGATCCAGGTCGAGTAGACCACGCCGCGCAGCCGCAGCCGGCTGCGGCGCTGGGCCAGCTCCACCAGCGCCGAGTAGGTCCGCTGCGCCTGGCCCGCCAGGCCCGCGGTGAAGGCGCTCGGCGGGCCGCCGGAGGCCCAGCCGAGCTCGGTCACCCAGATCGGGCGGTGGTCGCCGTGGCCGTCCATCAGGCGGCGCGCCTGGGCCACCGCGGCGAGGACGCCGGCGGCGTTGCGGGCGTAGGCATGGATCGCCAGGACGTCGAAGGAGCCACGAGCGCCGGCACGGTACAGGCCCTGGACGTAGCGCCCGAAGGGCACGCCGATCCGCGACTGCGGGATGCCCGCGCTGACGACGGTGGCGTGGGGGTCCGCGCCCCTGATCGCGCGCGCCGTGATCCCCAGCAGCCGCGCGTAGGCGGCGGGATCCGGTCCGCTCGGCCAGTACACGGGCAGGCTGGGCTCGTTCCACACCTGCCAGGCGCGGATCGGCACGCGCGGCAGCCGCGGGTGTGAGCGCCAGAAGCTGCCGGCGGGGCCGTAGCGGCGCACCGCGACCGCCGCGAACGCCCCGAGGTCGGCAAAGCGCCTCGGGGGATAGGTGCCGTCGCGCGCGCCATGCGCCGGGCGGCTCGAGCGGAAGGCGGGCGGGTCGAAGAGGACGGGCAGCATCGCCAGCCCGCGCGCGGCGAGCCCCTGCATCAGCGCGTCGTAGCGGCGAAAGTCATAGCGGCCGGGCGAGCGCTCGATCTGGGCCCAGTCGAACGTCTGGCGGATGAGGCCGACCCGCAGGCGCAACTGGGCGTCGAGGGTCTGGTCGAGCTGGGCGCGCGGAAGGGCGATCAGCTCCGGGGCGGCCAGCCCGAGGAACGCCGGGCCCGCCGCCGGTCGCGCGGCGGGCCGGCCGAACGGCGGCGCCTGGGACCCGCCGCTGCCGAACAGGACGATCGCGGCGCCCAGCAGCCCCGCCGCGATCGCCAGCACGATCAGCAGCCGCAGTGGCCGCGACACGCGCTAGCCGCGTCCGCGCCGGACCGCGGCCATCCACAGCAGCGGGGTGGCGCAGATGGCGAGCAGCGCGGGGGCGAGCCACCAGCCGATGGAGCCAGTGGGTACGCCGGCACCGATCGCGCGGGCGCTCGCGGCGCCCGCCGGTGCGGGGGTGAGTGCCCCGGTGACGAACGAGCCGTGCTCCAGCTCGCCGGTCGACACCCCGCGGGCCTGCGGGCGCAGCCCGTTGACGAAGTGCTTGGCGCGGGCGCTCGAGGCCGCCGACGGGAACGGCTCGTATAGTCCGTTGCCCGTCGTCTGGGCACCGGCCGGTGTGGCCAGCGTCAGGCAGAGCAGCGCGCTCACTCGTCCGACCCCGACCCGAGACATAGCCCGGACCACGATACAAGTCAGGGATGCCGGGGCGGCCAGGCTGCGGGCGCGCCCACTCGCTCTGACGGGGGCCGCCGCGGTGGCCGTCGAGGCGGTCATCGCCGCCGCCGGTGGCCGCTCCCCGGCCCTCGCGGTGGTCGTGCTGCTCGTCGCGCCGGGCCTTGCCCTGCTCCCGCTGCTGCCCGCCCGGGCGCGGGGCGATCTGGTCACCGCGCTGGCCGCGGCGCCGGTGCTCGGCTTTGCCGGCGTGTCGGTGGCGCTGATCACGGCGTCGAGCGCCGGGCTGCCGCTGAGCGGCACGGTGGTGCGCCTTGCCCCCGCGGTGCTCGTCGCCGTGGGCCTGGCGCTGCCCGGTGCCGAGCCCGCGCTGACGGTGCGCCGCGACCAGGCGCTCGTGATGGCCGGCCTGCTCGCGGCGGTCGTGGGCGGGATCGTGCTCGAGGGCCGGGTGCTCTCGGGCGCGCCGATCCCGGGTAACGACTGGGCCAAGTACCTGCTCTACGCCGACGAGATCCGCCGCCACGGGTCGCTGCTCATCCGCAACCCCTACTGGATGCTCGGCGTGCCGTTCCGCGAGGACCCGGGGACGCCCGCGGTCTACGGCGCCTACCTCGTCATGACCGGGCAGTCGGCCGCCGTGCTCATCCACGGCATCTGGGTCTTCGCGGTGATGTCGACCCTGGCGGCGTTCGTGTTCGTGCGCTCGCTGTGGGGCCCGGCGGCCGGCGTGGTGGCCGCGGCCCTGTGGGCGGTCCTGCCGATCAACCAGGACATCCTCGCCTGGCACGGCCTGCCCAACCAGGCGGGGCTCGCGCTGCTGTGCCTCCTGCTGCTCTACTGCGGCTGCCTGCTGGTCGATCGCCTGCCGGTCGCCGCGGCGGCGGGGTTCGGCCTGACCGTGGCGGCGCTGGGCGCGGCGCACCGGCTGTCGCTCCTGGTCGGGCTCGGGATCGTCGCCGTGACGCTGGCTGCGGCGTTCGTCCTGGGCCGGCTGCGGCGGATCGTCGCGACGCTGGCCATCGCGGCGGCCACGACGCTCCTGGTGTGCGCCGG